>NZ_JACJEA010000050.1:0-24445 GCF_014163835.1 Pseudoalteromonas sp. SR43-5 | reverse complement strand
TAATGACGATGCCTCAACACCTAAAGTATATACGTTTACAAGTAATAGCAGCTCAAGTCGCTCCCTTTTTAACAACGAAAAAGAACTCACTCATAAAGGTATGGGAGAGTTTATTTGTAGCCAAGTTCCAAACAGCTTTATTGCTGAAAAGTTAACCAAAGAAAAAGCGGACTTTTTAACGCCATTTATTGAGCTTAATGCATCTGATAACTTTGAACTAATTGAACAATATTTTAAAGCGTTGGTAAAACAAAATAACCTCAATGTTATTGAGCCCAAAAACAACGATGCTATTTATGCTGAATTTGAAAACGAAGCCGGCTTTGCATTCCCAGCTATACTAAAATCGTTTTTGACACTCCATGATGGTGTCGAAAATACAGCATTTATGGATGCTCAACGCATTTTAAAAGAGTGGCGCGACTGGCAGTCTATTTATAATGAATGGACTCAAGAAGAGTTATGCGACACCGATAGTGAAAACAATGTAAAAACCTTACCTATGTATTTTACCCCTTATTGGGTGCCATTTTTTAATCTGGGAGGAGGGAATTTTATAGCATTGGATTTTGCACCAAATACCAAAGGCACATCAGGTCAAGTAATATCATTTGGCGCAGATGAACAAAGTGCCATTTACGAGGCTGAAACGTTAAGTGAGTTTCTAAAAGGCTTTATTACTGCAGATAGCTCTGAATAACTTCATCTGAATAACTTCAATAGCTTAAGAACTTACTTTAATAGCACTTACCTGAAGTAAAAAAGCGCTCTTATGATTACTTTAAGAGCGTTTATTTAATTTACTAGACACTTAAATTACGTTCAAAGTTTACAATATCAACACCGGCTTTTACTTTATATAACTGCGCTAAGCGCCCGCCAGATTTAACTTTTTCACCCAGTGTTTCAAACATGTCAGCAGCTTCAATACGTCTAATTATACTTTTACGCTGAACAGGTTTACCTATAATGGTTTCAATGACTGACTTAAATTGCCCTACGGTAAAATGCTCTGGCAAACAATAAACCGGCGCCATTGAGTACAACGCTTTTTGTTTTAAACGCGCTTTAGCTTGTTCAATAATATACTTGTGATCAAAAGCCACTGGTAAATCATTAACTTGTTCAACATCAATCCACTTCGCATCATCAACTGTTTCTATGTGGGTTGATACTTGCGCCTCTGCAATTAATGCAAAGTACACCAAAGTGACACTAAACCCTCTCGGATCTCGATTAATGCCAGAATATGTTTGTAACTGCTCTAAATATTGAGGCGCTACACTGGTTTTTTCTTTAAGTTTTCTAAGCGCAGTCATACTCACGCTATCGTCAATATCTACGTCGACAAACCCACCTGGTAGTCCCCATCGACCAGAAAAAGGTTCGTTCGCTCGCTTAACCATCAGTACTTTTAGAGCGTCATTCTTAACAGTAAATAACACACTGTCGACTGTAAATAATGGGTTTTTGTATTCGGTAATATCGTAATGATTAGTCATTGCATACCCATGCAAGGTTAATGTCTTAGTGACACAATAGATTAAACACATCTCAATTTCAACCTACAGTAAAATTACAGACAATACACAAGTTCAGCTAGTTAGTTTAAAAAATAACTTGATTACTATAGGAACATTTGATAATTTAATTGTGTCGCTAGGACACAAACATTAAAAGGACAAAAAATGAAAGTATTTAGCTATGACTCAACAGGAAGTAAATCGTTAGTTGATTATGAAAATTTCACTTTTTCTGGTGGTGAAGAGCATATCAGATTTAACGCCGCTAATTTTTCAGGCTCTATAAAAATAGAGATTTTTGAACGACTAACCACCTCTTCAAAAATGGTTAGATTAATGATTGCTGTAGATGCGTTAAAAAGATTAACAAATGACAGCACGCCTATCGAACTTGTTATTCCCTACTTTCCTTATGCACGCCAAGACCGTGTTTGCGTTGAAGGAGAAGCTTTAGGCGCTGCTGTTATGGCTAACTTTATTAATAGCTTAAATTTTTCAAAGGTTACTATTTGGGATGCCCATAGCGATGTATCCCCAGCTTTAATTAATAAGGTAACCAATGTTGAACAAATTTCGTTACTTGAGCGCTCTGAAGAACTAAGCCAAAGACTCTTGCAAGGCGAATTAACACTCATCTCTCCAGATGCGGGAGCAAGTAAAAAAACCATTAAAATTTCAGAAAAGTTCAATGGCGTACCTGAGGTTATACAAGCTCAAAAAGTGAGGAACTTAAAAACAGGCGAAATAATTAAAACCGAAATTATTGGCGATGTTAAAGGTAAAAGCGTGCTTATTGCCGATGATATTTGTGACGGCGGAAGAACCTTTATCGAACTTGCCAAGGTACTAAAAAGTAATGGCGCGGTTGAAATTTCTCTTTTTATTACTCACGGTATTTTTTCAAAGGGGCTTGATGTTTTTGAGGGCCTGATAGACCGTATTTATACAACAGATTCGTTTAAACCGGCTAATGAGTTTAAAAATAGTAACACTATTAGTTTACAAATAATTGAGATGTAAGGAAAACACCATGACTATTACAGCTGCAAGTATGCAAAAAGATGTTTATAAAGAATTCCATAGCCGCGCTTATCATCCTGACGTAAGTGAGGTTTATGCAAACTTCACATCAAGAAGCGGAAAACTTAGCAATATAGAAAATAACGATAAAGTTGCGTTTGTTGGCCTTCAATACTTTATTAAAAGTTATCTTTTAGAAGAATGGAGTGAGTTTTTTAAAGCTGATAAAGAAACCGCAGTTGCTAATCACAAACGTATTATGAGCTCAATGCTTGGCTATACAGTTGATGTAAAGTATTTAGAAGACTTACACGATTTAGGTTACTTGCCATTAAAAATTAAAGCATTACCGGAAGGAACGCTAGTCCCTTATTTAGTACCTCCTATGACGATAGTAAATACTAAAGCTGGCTTTCAATGGTTAACAAATATGATTGAAACAGTATTGAGCTGTGAAAACTGGCCAATACAAACCAGTACTACAACTTCTGTTGCATATTTAAAAGTATTCAAAGAATTTGCACAAAAAACAGGAATGCCTATGGAATTTGTGCCGTTTCAAGGGCATGACTTTAGCTTTAGAGGTATGTTTGGCAAACACGCTGCGGCAATGAGTGGCTTTGGCCATCTAGCATCAGGGCTGGTAGGCACAGATACCATTCCCGCTGTTTTATTTGCAGAAAAATATTACGGAGCAAATGTAGATAAAGAGCTAGTTGGCAGCTCTGTTGATGCAACTGAACACTCGGTTACCTGCTCATGGATTATGGAAGGTGAAATAGAGTTTTTTAAGTACTTAATGAAAGAGCAATCACCAAAAGGGATTTTAAGTGTTGTATCTGACACATGGGATTTTTGGACACTTGTTACTGACTACTTGCCTCAGTTAAAAAGCGAAATAATGGCGCGCGATGGCACCCTAGTTATACGCCCTGACTCAGGCGACCCTGTTAAAGTATTAACGGGCTACAAAGTTTCACCGGTATCTGATTACAAAGAGTTATTTGAAACACAAAAAGAGGCTGAAAAAGAGGCTATTCTAAATGGCTTTGAGGCATATCGCTTTAACGGTCAATATTATGGACTTGAAGATAACAACACCATTGAACTGATGGAATGTGAAGTTAAAGGACTTATAGAATGCCTATGGGATATATTTGGCGGTACAACAACATCAAAAGGTTATAAACTGCTTGATGATCATATTGGCGCTATTTACGGCGACGCAATAACACTAATCCGTCAGCGCCAAATTTTACAACGCCTCATGGATAAAGGGTTTGCATCAAAAGTAGTGCTTGGTATTGGCTCTTACAGCTACCAATACGTAACACGTGATACGCATGGTTCTGCTGTAAAAGCAACTAGCGTAGTTAAAGCTGGTGAACGTTTGGCTATTTTTAAAGATCCAAAAACTGACTCAAAGAAAAAGTCGGCAAAAGGACTCTTAAAAATAGACAGAGTAAATAACGAGCTCACCTTATTTGATGATGTAACTGAACAAGAAGAGGCAAAAGGGTTATTGGAAGTCGTATTTGAAGACGGTAAAATAGTTAAAGAAACCACCCTTAGTGAAATAAGAAACTTAATAGATAAACAAATTTAGGGCTTATCTGTATTAAGTTGATGCCTTAAAAATTTATTACGGACCCACTAATTTAAAAGCCGCTGTAGTAATACTACGGCTTTTTAATTTGTAATAGATACAAGATCATCAGACCGTGCTGGCCTTTGAAGATTGAAAATCATTCAATCTAACGATAATTTAATTGCCCTTTAGCAGAGTCTTTCGGGCACTGCACGTTTGAAATTTATAAGTTGCTATCGCAAGTTTGTAAAAAGTAACTAAACAACACAAGTCCAGTATGACCTAGTACTATTTACCTTTGTTAACACCAACACGCTGCCGTAAATTTAACCTCGAAAGGTTAACACTCGCTAGTTATGCGTCTTGCTCTTGATTTGTTATATTCCCAATTCGATTATTTAACTCTTCGTCACTAACATCTTCTTTATGTGTACCAATGATCCATATATGACCAAATGGGTCTTGTAGTGTGCCGGTCCTATCACCATAAAACTGATCATGTACGGGTCTTATTTCTGTTGCACCAAGCTCAATTGCTTTTTTAAACACGGTATCAACATCTTCAACATAAAGCATAAGGCTTAGCGCTGTACCACCGAGTTCTTTTGGGTTTTTTAAATGCTCTTCAGAACCATTATCTGAAAGCATAATATGCGAATCACCAATTATTATTTCTGCATGGGCTATTCCACCATCAGGTAAAGGCATCTGCATTACATGTTCAGCACTAAATGCATCACAATAAAAATCTATCGCTTTTTGTGCGTCATTCATAATTAAATAAGGTGTAACGGAATGAAACCCTTTTGGTATTGCTGAGACTGCCATAATATTCTCCTTTACTTACGCTGTGATTTTTAATATTTAATTAACTAAATATGCGTTTAATTGCCCCTAAATTTAAGCTTAGCTCATACAAAAAATTGCGTTACTTTTCGAGGTTTAAACGCTTATGCCAAGCAGCAATACTTTCATCAGGGTATTCTTCAAACTGCTTGTCACCTTCATTAATGGGCGCATTTACCCAATTTGCTTTACTACCAAGCATTAAATGAGTGCGCTCTGGCGGTATGGGTAACTCACTATCTATTGCACCAGCAAAGGGGTGAACTTGCTCAGGCCAACGTGCATCGTATAACCACAAGTTAGCACTACAATGCTTACAAAAATGACGCTCTGCAGGGCTGATTTTATCGCCTATTTTTGCATGATAAATAGTTATGTGTTCACGCCCTGTAACCTCAAGCGTGCTGTATTGCGCGTTTAAATTAATAACAAACCCGCCGCTCCCTGCGGTTTTACGGCATATAGAGCAGTAACATAAATTGTAAGGATAAGGGTGTTTTGAGTTGACCGTAAATACCACTTTGCCACAGTGACAAGCGCCATTAAGCTTCATAATATATCCAATATTTATTGTTGGCTTGAACTAATACCTTAACTAGGTGAGCTAAAAAAACCACAACAATTACATGCTGTGGTTTTTTAATTATTGAGCTTACTAACGCGCCCAATATCTTAAATTACGCAATGTATTTATAAATTTATCGGCTGAATGTGCCTCTAAATCTATCCAACCATCATCTGCTTTTCCATCAAGGCCTGCCGCTTTAAATAAAGGCTTAGCCTCATTTGTAAAGCCTATAAATTTCATATGTGCATACGCATCACTTACAAAGTCTTTAGCTTCTGCTATGGCAGCTAGTTTTTTAGCTCCATCTTCGGTGGTGAGTACAAGTACCGCATCGTATAAAACCGATGGACCACCATTAATAACCTGATCAGCTTTAAAGTGCTTACCTTTACTGCATTTAGCACCGCCAACTTGCGGGGCAATAATTTCAAAGTTTGCACCTTCACTTTTAAGTGCATTGGTAACCGAATTGAAAATTTCTGCATTAAAGCCATCACTTACTAAAATACCTAATTTACGGCCTTTGAAGGTGTTGGGCGCATTTTTCAAAATACTTAACGCATCAGATACAGGTAAGTCTTTACGTGTCGGCATAGCAGCTTCTGCCGGATCTGGCATTTCTTGCAAGCCAAGTCCTTCGGCAACTTTATTTGCGAGGGTTTCGTCAATATTTAACAAGTGCGATACCAAACGTTCTCGTATTGGCAAATGCTCAACTTTAGACAGCTCAAACACGTACGCAGATTGAATATGCGCCTGCTCTACCTCTGTTTGACTTAAATAAAATTGACGAGCTTGACTGTAATGATCGCTGAATGTTTCTGAGCGATAACGCAGTTTATCACCGCCACTTACTTCAGGTTCCTTTGAGCTTTTAAAGCCATGTACTGGGCATTCGCGCGGGTTGTTTTCGTCGCCGCTCCATGAGTTTGGCTCATAATTAACACGCCCTTTTGGATTGTGCATTGCCATGTGGCCATCTTGCTGAAAATGACGCATTGGACATTTAGGCGCATTGACCGGAATATGCGTAAAGTTAGGACCACCTAAACGCTTGGTTTGAGTATCTAAGTATGAAAAGTTACGACCTTGCAGTAGCGGGTCAGGTGTAAAGTCGAGCCCCGGTACAATGTTTTGAGTACAAAATGCTACTTGCTCTGTTTCTGCAAAAAAGTTGTCTACAACACGGTCAAGCACCATACGACCAACAATTTGCACTGGTACTTGCTCTTCAGGTATAAGCTTGGTGGCATCAAAAACATCAAATTCAAATTCATCAGCAAATTGCTGATCAAACACCTGTACACCTAGTTCCCACTCAGGGAAGTCGCCGTTGCCAATAGATTCCCACATGTCTCTGCGATGAAAATCAGGGTCCGCGCCGTTTAGCTTAAGTGCTTCGTTCCATACTACAGATTGCATTCCGCCTTTTGGTTTCCAATGAAATTTAACAAATTTCTCATCACCTTTGGCATTAATAAATTTAAAGGTATGAACACCAAAACCTTCCATAAAGCGTAAAGAGCGTGGAATAGCTCTATCAGACATTGCCCACATAACCATGTGCATTGACTCAGGTGACAAACTCACAAAGTCCCAAAAGTTATCATGTGCTGTTTGCGCCTGCGGAAAACCACGATCAGGCTCGGCTTTAGCGCTATGAATTAAATCAGGAAACTTCATTGCATCCTGAATAAAGAATACCGGTATATTGTTACCCACTAAATCCCAGTTTCCTTCTTGGGTATAAAATTTTACCGCAAAACCGCGTACATCACGTGCTAAATCTGGTGATCCTTTATTACCTGCAACCGTAGAGAAGCGAGTAAACACAGGCGTTTTTTCACCTTTTCGCTGAAAAATATCTGCACAGGTTAAATCTTCAAGCGTGTCGTAAGTTTCAAAATATCCGTGTGCACCATAGCCTCTAGCGTGCACTACACGCTCAGGAATGCGTTCATGATCAAAGTGAAAGATCTTCTCGCGCATTATGTGATCTTCTAATAATCCGGGGCCACGTTTGCCCGCACGTAATGAGTTTTGATCGTCACTTACAGGGCAGCCCTGCGCGGTGGTCATGGTAGGGTGTTCATCCGACGCTTTTTGATGCAATTCGCCGCCATGCCCTTTATTACCTGAGTATTTAAATGATTCAGCCATGTTTAGTCCTTCATACAGTTTGATTTAATGGGTCAATAGTTTTTATGAGCTTTAAAGCTAAAAGCGACTATGCAAATGCAAAATAAAGACCAGCCATCCAACCTAGTAAAAAAGGGCTGTACAGATAACAATGTAGTATTTGAGATGATTTATAAAAGAAAAAGTTACACAGGTATGTAACTTTTTCACACAAAAAAGAGCACTTAAAAGTGCTCTTAGGTTTATGCATTTTTAAATTTAGTTAATCTTTACTCTCGTTAACTAAAATAACTTTACGATGTGGGAAAGGTATTTCAATGTTGTTTTCATCAAGTGCTTTTTTAATTAACTCTGGCACAGTGTAAAGAATATCGAAGTAATGCTCGCCCTTACAAAATGGCCTTACTAAAAAGTCTACTGAGCTGTTGTTAAGTGTTTCTACTTCAACAAAAGGAGCTGGATCTTTTAGTATGTGTGGGTGCGCTGCAAGTACCCCATCTATAACTTTACGTACAGCCGTTGTATCTTCACCGTAAGCAACACCAAAATGCATATCTACACCACGAATTGGATGATGTGAATGGTTTATAATTTGCGCGCCCCAAATTTGACTATTTGGTATAATAACCTGTTGATTATCGAACGTTTGTAAAATAGTAGTAAACATATCTACTTCTGTTACTTTACCAAAACGCCCTGCAGCCTCAATAAAGTCATTCACTTTATAAGGTCTAAATATTAGCAACATAACGCCTGCGGCAAGGTTCGACATTGCACCTTGTAACGCCAAGCCTATAGCAAGTCCCGCAGCACCGAGTAAAGCAATAATAGAGGCTGTTTGTACACCAAAGCGATTTAACACAGCAATAATAACGAACGCTAATATGATGTAGCGAGCCATGCTGCCTAAAAAGCGAAAAAGCGTATCGTCAAGATGAGTGTATTTATGACACAAGCCAATAATTAAATTGCGTACTTTGCCCGCTAACCATAAGCCCGCAAGTAAAATTGCAATTGCTAGTAATATGTTGGTTGCCCACGTAATTGCAGCGGGTAAATATTGATTAATATCAATGTTGTTTATTATGTCTTCCATTGTTTTTCCTGTTTTAAAACTTTTAGCTAGTTTTGCTATGCCAAGCGCAATAGTTTAACAAAAAATTAACTAAAGTACGAATATAGGAGTATTTTAAAACATAACGAAAGAGCGTTCCCCTCAAAACATGTCATCGCTCATGTAAATCTTTCAACACATAATTTTGCTTTACCCCTTGGTTTATAGCTTAAATAATTAAACTTTAACTAGTTCATAAATAAAGCTAATACCCGAGATAACCCTCGGTTAACTCTCTTAATTTTCTAATTATTGCTGGCACTCATCTATAAATTTACCGATAATCTCACCTAAGCGCGCATATATTGGCGAGACATCACAATTGGATGAAATTAAAACAAAGGATTATTATGAAAAATTACTCAATTTTATTTACAGCGGTAGCACTTACTGTACTTGCTGGTTGTTCAACATCTGTTCAGTAAGAGACTTTGAACAAAACCCTATTCCGCAAACATCAACAATTACCAACAGTGAAGCTGACGTAGAAAAAAGTATTCTAAAGGCATGTATTCAGCTTGGTTGGAAGTGTACGCCTTTGAGTGAAGGTAAAATAAAAGGTGTACTGGATATTCGCACACATCAATTAACTGTCGATATTGCGTATGACAAAACGGCATACTCAATCAACTATAAAGACTCTATTAACTTAAACTACAACGGCAAAAAAATTCACCGCCAATATGTTAATTGGGTATCAAACCTAATACGCCATATAGATGCTGAAATGATTTAGCAGCGCGTTAACCTGCTTTACATATTATAAAAAACACTAAATATGAATAATAAAAGTGGAGAAGTTACCTATAGCTTCTCCATTTTTTAGTTGAGATTTAAACAGTAATAATTACGTCAAAAATATTGCTAACTTTCAACCAGCTAAAAGTCAAAAGGTACCAAACCTTATACTATTAGTAAGAGTACTCTCCCATCTTTCCACTCTTTAATGAATGAGTAATTTTTTACTTATCCCCCTTCGTAAAAGCATATTTTATATCTTGCTATAACGCAGTTTGGCTCATATAGTCAGCAAATTATCACACCTTATTTTGAACATCTTTGTTTATGAAATCTTCTGCTAGTGATTTTGGTACTTTATTAGGTTATGCACCTGGTAATGTTGCTGTTTACTCATCTGATTATGATACGGCTGATGAAAGCATTTATCCTAATCGTAGCGCCTATCGTAGTTACCTAGACGGTATTTACATGGGCTATAAATGGCAATGCGTTGAATTTTCCCGTAGATGGATGTACCTCAATCATGGTTATATTTTTGATGACATAGCCATGGCTTACGATATTTTTGAGCTGCGTTCAGTGCGCGATGTAAATAGCCAAAACAGATTGCCACTAAACGCGTTTAAAAATGGTGCTAAACATCACCCTCAAGTAGGTAGTTTACTTATATGGGAAGAAGGCGGCGAGTTTGAAGAAACAGGTCATGTTGCTGTCATTGTTGAAGTGCATGAAGATAAAATACGTCTTGCTGAGCAAAATGTAAGGCATCAAATATGGCCAACAAATCAAAACTGGTGCCGTGAACTAAAAGCAAAAGTAACTAAAGATGGCGACTATTGGATTGAGTGCTCTTACAGCGACGCCACTATTTTAGGTTGGATGACACAAACTGATGAAACAGAATATGCTGAGCCAACGTTTGAGCTAAACACTGACTTATTTACTATAGAAGCCCATAAAGCAGCAGATACAGGCCAAGCAAACAAGTCATGGTTAAATATTGCGAATGACGATGAAGCTGCCTACGTAGAAATGATGCAAGGCCATAAACTTACATCCGTAGATGAGGATCAGCATAATTACTTTGCAATATCTCAAACGGCGCAGCAAAGCATTGAGCATGCAACAAATGAGCTGCATGGCTTATTTATGCATGCAACCGACTATGTATTGCAGCACCCTGAGTTATTAGAAAAGTTTAATTTACCCGATGTTGTGCTTAATAAAATTCGCCAATCGTGGGATAACCGCTTAAACCAATTAATTACCAGCCGGTTTGACTTTGCCTTAACAGCAGCAGGTTTAAAAGTTTACGAATACAATTGCGATTCGGCATCGTGTTACATGGAAAGCGGCAAAGTTCAGGGAAAGTGGGCAAAACACTTTAGTGTTAAAACAGGTGTAGATGCAGGCCAAAATTTATTTAAAGATCTCGTAAAAGCATGGCGAAAAAGTGAGGTAAAAGGTCTTGTTCATATTCTGCAAGATGATGAACCAGAAGAACATTACCACGCATTATTTATGAAAGAAGCTATTGAAGCCGCAGGCTTTGAATGTAAGCTAGTAATTGGCTTAAGCACACTTCGCTGGAATGAGTCAGGCAACATAGTAGATACTGATGGCGCACAACTGAGTTACGTATGGAAAACCTGGTCGTGGGAAACCGCACTTGATCAAATTCGTGAAGAATGCGAAGCCGACCAATCATTAGGTGATAACTTTGAACCACAATTCAAAGCTGGTGAAACGCCACGCTTAGTCGATGTATTACTGCGTAAAAATGTCATGGTGTTTGAACCGCTGTGGACATTAATTCCAAGTAACAAGGCTATTTTGCCAATACTGTGGAGCTTATTCCCTAATCATAAATATTTACTTAATACCGCGTTTGAGCTTAACGACGAGTTATTACAATCCGGTTATGTAGTTAAACCAATAGTAGGACGCTGTGGCGCTAATATTCAACTTATTGATGAGCAGCAGCAAGTTATAGAAAAAACAATGGGGCACTTTGCAGAGCAAGACCAAATATACCAACAACTATTTGCACTGCCTAAAGTAGACGACTACTTTGTACAAATATGTAGTTTTACAGCCGCCGGTAAATACTCTGGTGGTGGCGTGCGTGTTGATAAAAGCATGATCATAAACGGTCATAGCGATTGTATGGCGCTGCGTATTAAATAATAAACAATACTAAGCCCGCAATTTGCTGCGGGCTTAAGTTTGTGTAGCCCTTCCCTCTTTTAAGTTTTATAGCTATCTCAAGCAAGTTACTCCTGTTAGAGTAAATTTATTAAACACCACAAATTAAGGTATTTCATGGCGAATCAATTTAATGTACTCGGCACACGCTTAAAACTATGTTGCGGTAATGGTGGCTACACACGTGAAGGGTTTTGTTATGTACCAGAATCAGATCTTGGCAATCACAGTGTGTGTGCAATTATGACTGATGAATTTTTACAATTTTCAAAATCACAAGGTAACGATTTAATAAGCCCGAACCCTCTTTACGATTTCGAAGGTTTAAAAGCCGGTGATAAATGGTGCTTGTGTGCAGTAAGATGGCTTCATGCTATTTCAGCAAACGTTGCGCCACCAGTGGTGCTTGAGGCTACAAATAAAAAATCATTAGAAATAGTGCCGCTCGATGTTTTAAAAGCGCACGAATACATAGCCAACGTTTAAATACACCTAAGAGTAACTAAATCGAAGTCTGCATATTTTACAAATATATGCAGGCTTTTCAAAAACCCAATCTCCTCTGCAGCCTTAGAAACCTTAATTTAAAATATAACCAATTGTTTTTGAATCACTTTTCAAATAAAGCAACTTACGGCATAACAGTTGCTTCATTAAGTTTAAGTCATGCTCATAACGCAACATATTATATGAGCAACACATTACTTAATGTAGGAGAAATTATGAGTAACAATAACGAATCAAACAAAACAACTAAATTTACCGCGCCAGGTATGAGTGACGAATCAGCCCAAAAAACAATAGCTACCCTCGATAACCGCATGGTTGCATTGATAGACTTACAACTAACTTTAAAGCATATTCACTGGAACGTAGTGGGACCTAATTTTATTGGCGTACATGAAATGATAGACCCGCAAGTAGACATTGTACGCGAAATGACAGATACAATTGCAGAGCGAATTGCGACTCTTGGTGCAGTACCTGTTGGCACACCAAAATCAATTGTAGATCGCCGTACTTGGGACGAATACTCAGTAGGCAAAGGCCTAGTAACCGAACATTTGGCTGCGCTTGATAAAGTATATAATGGCGTTAATGCCGATCACCGCAAAGCGATTGAGACTCTTTCTGAGCTAGATCCGGTCTCTGAAGATATGATCACCAGCCAACTAGCCGATTTAGAGCAATTTCAGTGGTTCATACGAGCACATTTAGAATCATCTACAGGCGAATTACAAAGCTAATACATCTAAAGTAAGAAAGCCCAGCATTGTTATGCTGGGCTTTTTTTTGCGTAAAAATCTATTTATCGCTACCTAGCTTACCGCCCCACCCCAGCTAGTACAAAATCAATATAAAAACAATAGAAAATTGGTATTACCAAAATGATTTTTAATTATTTTAACCTCTCCACTATTTCGCAAATTTATAAATCATTTAGAACTTTTAATGGTCGCTCTTCCAATTCAATATCACTTAAAAAGCAAACTAAACACGTATAAAAGTACGACATAAAATTTCAAAATAGTACTAACAAATGTATTAAATAGTACAAATAATATATAAAAATGCCTTTGGTAAAGATACTTCAATAAAATTCATTCAAAATACAAAAAATAAAAACACCCTATAAGCCATTAAATTTATTAAATATAAGAAAAATAAAAGAGGTTTTTGTAATACACATTGTGAAATTTTGGTAAACAAAGGTTGTAAATAAAGTTGAATTGGATTAATTTCAACCATACCACCTGTATGACACACTACAGGAAAGAAACAGTTAAATTGGTTAACCAAGCCAAGTAACAACACACACACACAATGACGCAAGTCGTACCCAAACGGGAGAGATACATGAAACTCAATCAAATTACTTCAACATTAATTAATAAGCATAAAAGAAGTAGCTCTACAACAATCAGTGCCGCAGCCCTTTTATTAATGGCTTCTTCAAATATTGCAGCGCAAGAGGCTCCCGCAGCTTCAGAAACGGCAGCTGCAGACATTGAAGTTATTGAAGTAAAAGGCATGCTAGGCAGTATGAAAGCCGCCGCTATGCTTAAGCGTACTGACGGACGTATTGTAGATGCGATTGTTGCTGAAGACATTGGTAAGTTACCAGATAATAATATTGCAGAAGCGTTGCAACGTATTACTGGCGTATCTATTAATACCGATTTTGGTGTGGGTGACAGTGTTTCGATTCGTGGCTTACCTCAAAACCGTGTTGAATTAAATGGTCGCTCTACTATTGGTGACTCTCGTGACGGCATTAGCTTGCAAGATTACCCATCAAGCTTCTTAAAAACAGTAGAAGTAGTTAAGTCTCCTACTGCCGATATGATTGAGGGTGCATTAGGCGGAACAGTTAGTTTAAAGACAGTTCGCCCATTAGAGTTAGATAAACTAACTGGCGCAGTTTCATTAGATGGCGAATACGCTGATAAAACAGAAAATGTAGCTCCTATTTTTAGTGGTTCAATTGGTAACAACTGGGACTTTGATGAAATGGGTACCTTTGGTGCCATTGCTATGTTTTCATTCCAAGATCGCGAAATTCGCCAAGATGAAACATCTAGCCGTGTTAAACCTCAAGATATCGAAATTAATGGCCAAGAAGGTAATACACCTAGTGGCAACGCTATCGTAAGAGACGAGCACAGTGTTGAACAATACGTAGAGCAGCGTAAACGAACTGCTGTAAATTTATCTCTTCAATGGGCACCACAATCTGGTAATGGCATGGTGTATCTTGATTTAAGCGGCACAAAGCGCTCAGGTGAACAAGCTGGTAACTCTATTTTAGGTGTCGCAGGTTCACTATCAACAGATGCAAATACAACTCAAGATGCTAACGGCGTAAATAATTACACGTTAACAAACGAGTTTGGTATTCCTAAAACATACAGTGACTTTCGTGAAACTGACTCGTTTTCAAATGCACTTGGTGCAGAGTGGAACCTTACTGACAGTATCAAAATCTCAGGTGAAATTGCGGTAGCATCATCAGAAAGCGTAAGACCTGATTCTGAATTTACACTTCGCCCAATCGAAAAATCAACATTTGAAGCAAGTGGTGGAACTCAGCTAACAAATCATTTATATGATGGTGCATTTTCTCAAGACGGTAATAAATTACCAAGCATCATTCATTCAGATCCTAATGCATTTACTAACCCACAAAACTTAGCACTTCGTACGTTTAAAAGTGAAGATAGAAGAACAGACAATGACGAAACAGCTATTCGTTTTGATGTTGAAATGTTTGAGCCACTCAGCAGCTTAAGCTGGGTATCTAAAGTAAAAGCGGGTGTACGTGTTACTAACCGCGATTACGAATATGAGCAATACAAAGTAGAAATTAAAGACATTTATAAAAATGCATTTAACGACTCAGACGGTTCGTTAGCCACTTTATGGGTTGATGACTACAACGCTGCTTTTTCAAATAGCTTTACAACAGTTAGCCACGACAACTCATTTGACCAATTAGGTCATTCGGGACAAAACGACCTACTAACCTTTTTAAGCTACAACGGTTTATCTAACCCGGCCAATACTTACGCTCAGCTTCAGCAGTTACTTGCAGGTACTAACCTAGCGTCAACAGGTAGTCTTTCAGATAACCAAGAGTTCCAAGAAAGCGCATACCGCAACGTAGTTGAAGATACTGCTGCCGTGTATATATCAGCCTACTTAGACTTTGATAACATCACTGCAATTGTGGGTGGTCGTTATGTAACTACAGATTTAGAATCAAGCGTATTTCTTAATGGCGAAAAAGTAACTGGCGACAATGACTACAGCGACTTTTTACCAAGCTTAAACGTAACGTATAACTACTCAGACGAAACATTATTCCGCTTTGCTGCTGCAAAAGTTATGCGCCGCGCTGACTTTAGCGAACTAAGCCCTGCATTTGACGTTAATAACGACATTACAGGTGCAACGCAAGGCTCTATTGATTTAGAACCATATCGTGCAACGCAATACGACTTATCTGTAGAGCATTACTTTGACCAAGGTAACGTAATTTCTTTCGCAGTATTTTATAAAGATGTTGAATCTTTCTTAAGTAACGAAAGTAGCTGTGTAGCTGCATCAAGCACTTCAACAGGTCAAAACGTAACTCAATGGAACCAAGTATGTCAGCTTGACGTTGCAGGTGTTTCACAAGATAACCTAGTTTACTCGGATGCAACTGACTTCCCAGTAGATGCTGATGGCTTTAACCATGTAGCAGGCTTACGTGACGCAGGACTAACGGGTATCGATACTGTTAAAAATGTAAACGGTGAAAACGGCTCAGTACAAGGCTTTGAAGTTGGTTATCAACAGTTCTTTACAGACCTACCTGGTGCATTTTCTGGCTTAGGCATTAACGCAAACTACACATACGCAGACAGCGAGCAACCAAACGGTAACCCGTTATTAGATATTTCTAAAAATACGTATAACTTACAAGTATTTTGGGAATACGAAGGTTTCTCTACTCGTCTAGCTTATAACTACCGTGACAGTTTCTTAGATACTGAAAACGAGAAACGTGTAGAAAATATTAACTCAGACGGCAGTATTTCAGCAGAAGGTACTGTTTACGGTAATAACTACCGTGACGACAGAGGCCAGTTAGACTTCTCTGCAAGCTGGGATATTAACGAAAACGTGACCTTAGTAGGTAATGCGACCAACTTAACGGGTGAGCCTTCTATTTACCTATCTGAACTAGGTGGTGCTTGGAAGTACACTGAAGCGGATCGCCGTTACAGCTTTGGTATTCGCGCTAAATTTTAATTTTCCCTAGAAACTAAAGCCTGCTTTTATGCAGGCTTTTTTACGCCTATAAAAAAGTGGCTTTATATTACGTAAAAAACACTCCCACCTAGCTATACTTATTTGAATATTAAATTTACTATCAAAGCGTTACTACTATTAACAGGAAAGGTTGAAGTGCTGTCGCGTTTATATAATTTTATGCCGGGTTTAGATACATTGCTGCACTACGAGCGACAATGGTTTGCTGATGATGTAAGAGCGGCGCTATCGGTAGCTGCCGTAGCTTTACCTGTTGCCATTGCTTACGCACAACTAACCGGTGTTAACGCCGCCGTAGGGTTATATTCTTGCATACTGCCAATGATGCTATATGCTCTTTTTGGCTCTTCCAAACAACTAATAGTTGGCCCTGATGCCGCCACCTGCGCCGTTATTGCAGCCGTAGTAACCCCTCTTGCTGCAGGTGACAGCTTTAAACATTGGCAACTTGTTGTCACCATGACCGCTATGACCGGCTTTTGGTGTTTTATAGCTAGTAAATTTAAGTTAGGCGTATTAGCCGACTTTTTATCTAAACCTATTTTAATGGGCTTATTAAACGGCGTAGCCATCACTATTATTGTTGGTCAATTTTCTAAAGTATTCGGTTTTACCTTTGACGAGCGCTACCTACTTGAACGCCTAGGTGGTGTACCCACGTACCTAGCGCAAACACATGTTCCCACCTTGTTAATGGCCTTGTTCACATTGGCGGTTTACTTTGCCATGAAACGCATAAAACCCACGTGGCCTGCATCTATGTTTGCCATTGCTTTTGGTGCGCTTTTAGTATGGATTTTTGATTTAAAACAGCTTGATATAAAAACTATTGGTACCGTAACTGGCGGGCTTCCCGTTTTTAATACCCCTGTTTTTGATTTAGGGATTATTCGTGAGCTGGTGGTACCCGCACTTAACTTAGCCATCGTGAGCTTTGTTAGTATGATGCTAACTGCCCGCAGCTTTGCTGCTAAAAATGGCTACGACATAGACGCCGATAAAGAATTTAGAGCGTTGGGTATTGCCAATATAGCGTCAGCTCTTTCGCAAGGTTTTGCCGTCAGTGGCGCCGACTCACGCACCGCGGTTAACGATGCAACAGGTGGTAAAACACAGTTAGTATCAATAATTGCAGCAGCTATTATTGCGCTCATAGCTGTATTTTTAACAGCCCCACTTGAATTTATTCCAAGCGCAGCGCTAGGTATTGTACTTATTATTGCCTCTGTACACTTACTCGATTTAAAAGCTGTTTGGCAATTAAAACGAAAAGACAAACAGGCATTTTATCTCGCCTCAGCCACCTTACTTGCGGTGTTATTTATTGGCGTTATACCAGGGATCACACTTGCTGTATTACTAGGGTTATTTCAATTTATTCGCACTGTTATGCGTCCAACAGACAACATATTAGGCGTAGATGTTAACGGTGTAGTAAGAAGTTTAGACGCCACAGATAAAGCAAAAGCAGTGCAAGGCGTGTTTATCTATCGCTTTAATTCACCTTTAACTTATTTTAATGCCAGCTACTTTAAACGCAGATTACTTGAGCAATACGCAAGACAAAAAGACGATACACAATGCGTAATAATTGATGCAGTACCTTGCTTTACTCACTTAGATTTAAGTGTAATGGCCATGCTTGCCGATCTCGACGTTATATTTAAAAAGCGCGATATAAGGCTTGAACTTGCAGGTAGAAAACGCCAACTACTTTCGTGGTTTGATATTGCAGGAATGAAGTCAGGAAAAGAAGGTATATATATTCACTCCGATCTATATGTTGCGCTACAAAAAAATAGTGTAAGCCAGCCTACCGACGAAGTTGCCTTATTTGAAGCTCATACCAATTAGGAAGAATTAGCCGTGTTGTAAATTATAAACGGCAATAAAATAAAAAAGAGTAACTGTATTTTATGATTAGTTAAACAGCTAAGCCCCCTGATTGCCCTGTAAGTTATTTTCAATTCACTACATAAGCTATTTAATGGGCTAAAATAACTAAATTCTTAACAGGCTTCTGATATTGAAGTCACATCAATAGAGCAGCTAAGTTATAATACGGTTTAACCAACAACACTACTATACAACCTTGTTGGTTAAATTATTATGTCAATTAGCATTATAAAGTCGTCGATATTGATACAGCGTGTGGCTGCATAAGATCTTTTGCTTTTTCCATTTTCTCGTGGGAATCGGTATGTACAACAATCGCCCACAGACCCGAGCGAGTTGCTTCTCTTATATTATTGATCAAATCATCGTGATCTGGCCTTAACGAAAAAGCTCCAGCAATTAGTAAACCAACAAAAGTACAAAGAATACCTATCGAAACATATGTTTCTAGGATGTGTTGTTGTAAAAATTCAAACTCTAATAAAAAGAGTATACTGGCAATAATCACACCAACAACAAGACCAACTACGGCAAATACTAAGTGTGATTTCAACATAGTTTTAGCAATTTTTTTATCTTCAGGCTCAACCTTTTCATCGTAATGTTGATCGTGAGGTGGAATTAGCCTTATGCTTTGTTTTACAAAATTCTCGTCATTATTTAAAATATCAAAGGTTGCTTTAGCTTTATGTTCGCTGTCAAAAATACCACCCACTTTAGTGGCTTTATCTCCACTGCTTATATTCGCTTTCATGGCTATTATCTCCGCATTAAATAAATAGTGGTTTAGTAAAACTACTAACACTAATTAATAAAAATTATTGATAATTGAAAATACGACTAATAAATTCACTTTATCATCATAAAAGCAGTTGCAAGACTAACACCAACTTGATTGACGAGTAATAACTCAACTCCCAAAGTAAATAAGCTTACGTGTAAATTAGAGGTGGAGGGGTTATCCTTTGTTTTTTAATACTTTTAGTACCTATTTAAATTCATCGATTATTCTAACCTTATTATTTTTGTTGCGAACTCTGCACTACAATAATTAATGTCCATATAAATCACCGTGTAGAATATACAAAAAATATTTCAAACCTCGAAGCAACTAAAAAGTAATAATTCAGTATCGCCTTGTTGATAAGCCTAGCTATCAACAAGGTGTTAAATTAATAGCATACCCTCGGAGTCAAGTTTGAGGATATATGGCTTTAAGTTAGCCTAAATAATTTGTATTTGAATACTTATAACTTCATGAAGGCCCGTTTTTTATTTCTTTGGATCTATGCTTAAATTACTGTGGATGAACCATGTGTTCAACCTCATGCCAGTTAATTTAGCAATCACTTTAATCACATAAAAGAAAATACCAATCATTGCCGACCTCGACGTTATATTTAAAAAGCGCGATATAAGGCTTGAACTTGCAGGCAGAAAACGCCAGTTACTTTCATGGTTTGAAATTGCCGGTATGAAGTCAGGAACAGAGGGCATATACATTCACTCAGACCTATACATCGCCCTAAAAAGAAATAGCGTAAGCCAGCATACAGAGGAAGTTAATTTATTCGTGGCAGATGAAAATAAAGAGGCGCTCACACATCCATAAAATACTAAACAGCAGATCAGCTAGCTGATCTGCTTATTGTATTGAGTACTTTTTTATACTTTTGGATAGTTTGAAGGAAAAAACGCTTTTTTAGCATCTTCATCAAACTCTTTTTTAAAGGCTATATCAGTACCAATCACGCGTGCACGTGCAACTGCTGGGCGACTATCAATGCTTTCAAACCAACGCTTAAGATTTGGATACGGTGCTAAACCCTCTTCACCCAATACAACCGGTGCTTTATCAATCCAGCCCCATGCAGATACATCAGCAATGGTGTACGTATCACCCACAATAAAGTCACGACCTTCAAGGTGAGTATCAAGTACTTCGTAATGGCGCTGCGCTTCACGTAAATAACGATTAACCGCGTAATCAAGCCCTTCTGGCGCCATGTGTCTAAAGTGTACACTTTGCCCTGAATACGGACCTAAACCAGATGCGATAAACATTAACCACGACAGCATTTCAGCGCGGTCCTCGCCCTTGCCTTCAAGCTTCCCATACTTTTCAGAAAGGTACATTAAAATAGCATTCGAATCGAACACACGTGTTTCACCATCAACAATTGCTGGCGCTTTAGCGTTTGGATTAATTGCTTTAAATTCAGGTGTATGTTGCTCACCTTTTAAAGTATCAAGAGGAACAAGTTCAAACGGTAAGCCTGTTTCTTCTAAAAAGAGTGCAACCTTCATTGGGTTAGGAGTATGGTGAAAATAAAATTTAATCATGTAAAGTTCCTCAATAATTGAGCAACGATTAAAGCACAACTTGAGCGGGTGTTCAAATTAAGTTTTAACTAAGTAAAATACACAGTTAAAACGTGATTTAATTGTGAGTATTTCGTGATACTTCAATCTTAAAAATTACTTATGCTAAAGAAAAATAAACTTTTGTATGAAGTAATATGCTTAAAAATCAATTGCAGAAGCAACAAACTAAAAGTATGGCAAGTATTAGCACTACTCATATTTGGCCCATTAAATAAAAAGCCGATATTGAGCAACGCTCAATATCGGCTTTATTAATCATTTAATTTTGTCTAAATTAGTCGGCTAAAGTTGGAACTGTAATAGGAATTACAACCCTTCTTACAACTGCGCTACCATCACCTCTTATCCAAAGTATCACTTCGTAATTTAATTCCTCAAGAGAGGCATTTTTAATCCCTTTCAAATTAATTTCAAAGGTCACTTCTTCATTTGGTTTAACGTTCTCAATTAATACAGGGGTAATAGTTTCAACCCACTGCTCTCCTGAAATCACTTCAATTGAGAGATCGATTTCTTTTAAAGCCTCATCAAGAGCTGAAGAAATAGCCGCTGCAATTTCGTTACTATCATACGACAATAAAAATGTTTGTCCTTTGGTAGCTAACACAATTGAATCTAAATCATCTGTAGCTAAGCCAATTGAGCCGCTTTGCAATCCAAATACCGTCACACCTTTTTCTTGTAATACATTGATGACCTCAGTTTTGCCCGCACCCGGGTAATTCTCATCTATATCTGAATCA
This sequence comes from Pseudoalteromonas sp. SR43-5, assembly GCF_014163835.1. Lineage (NCBI taxonomy): Bacteria > Pseudomonadati > Pseudomonadota > Gammaproteobacteria > Alteromonadales > Pseudoalteromonadaceae > Pseudoalteromonas > Pseudoalteromonas sp. SR43-5. Next base: position 2,859 of record NZ_JACJEA010000050.1, on the reverse strand, counting down.
TGAAATGGCGCGTCTGTCGCTAATAAAATAACTTTTAAAGCACCTTCACGCCAACCAATATTCATAGGTTCAATATCACCTAAACTAGTATAATTTCCATCGTTGTCTATATCTCTACCAGCTCCAGTTACAGCTTGGTACAAACCTTCTAACTGTGATTCTTGATAATCATTACCTGAATAAATGGTTAAATTATTGATTCCTGTTTTTGCGGCATCTATATCTGTAGTCACCGACTGTAATAAATAGAACGCTTCATCACCATCGTATTCATGGCCGTAACCATCAATAGGAAAGTCTGAAAAAGCAGAAACCCCAAAAGCAACATTAATTCCACGACCAGATAAGTTTTCTAATATATTGTCAGCTTGCTCTTTTAAGCTGACTATATCATCAGTATAACTACCGCTAACATCAATTAAAAACATGACATCAATTGCTGTCACAGTAGTTTCAGGTAAGGTAAAGCTTAACTGCGAAGTAGTTTTATCCCCTTTAGATAAAGCAATTGGTGCCTTAACATCTAAAACAGAATCAACAGTTAAATCGGCTGTTTGTATTGCAGAGTGAATATTTAGTAACTGCGTAGGACCGGTTGTGCCTAGAGCTTTTGACTCTTCAGAAAGCGTTAAATTAGAAGATGTAGCAACTAAAATATCTTTAATCTCTGCTGCTTTTAATGAACTATTAATTCCTTTCACAATCCCTGCAGAGCCTGTTACTAAAGCAGCTGAAAATGATGTACCTACGCCTAAGCTACCATCAGTATTCCCCCACCCCATTTGATCACCAGGAGCCGCAATATTTACGACGTTACCCATACGTGTAAAATCAGTTTCTTTATCATCTGCATCTGTTGCCGCTACAATCAATGTATTTGTTTGCCAAGCATCTTGGGCGATATCATTGATATCAACTAAAAGTTGATCATCATTTTTTTCACAGTTATTACCAGCCGAATAAACTAGTAATACATCTTTTTCTTTTGCGTATTCCACTAAGTTAGTTTGTTGTAGACGCCAAATTCTATTACTTTTTAATCTAACTTGTGAGTCGTCAGCACAAGTGCTTGTATCACCCCAAGATATATTTACAATGCTCGCACCGTTATCTATAGTCGCCTTAGTTCCTGCTATTAAATCTGTTATATAAGTTTTAATAGGAGATTCAGATGAACACTCTTCAGTAGTTGATCCATCCTTACAACGCTTAACATAAATATCGGTATGTATTAAGTTGGCACTGTGATCAACACCATACACTGCACTGCCTTCACTCGTGTTATGTCCAGCAATAAAGCTAGATACCCACAACCCATGAGAACTATCAGTTTCTGTATCATCACCTTCAACAACACCAAATTGGCCATTCTCTTGTGCGCGTAGACGAGTTAAGCGAGAGCTTTCAATGCTAATTTGTCCTGCACCTATACCGGTATCAACAACACCTAATGCCACTGGCGCTAAAGTACGTTCTTGTAATGCATCCCATGCTTTATCTGCGGCTACAGCTTTAACCCAATAATCTCCAGAAAAAAGAGGCTCATCAGTGCTTTCCTCTGCAATATATTGTATTACAGTGTTTTTATTTTTGATTACATGATTATAATTACTAATCAGACTTAAGTTTTTTGACTCTATAACAGTATTTAAACCTGCATGCCTAACGCCGCCCATTTCCCCAATTTTTGTTATCAAGCTATTTTCAGAAGCGCCTTCTCTAACTCTTATCTGTAATACTTTTAATGCATCATCAAAACTTGCGATTCCAGCATCATTATTACTAATCTCATCAAAAACAGCTTCTAATTCAGCTTCTGTAACATCATCGTTTAAATGTACTAATACTTCATTCAGCGCTGCCTCAACGGTTTGCCCATCTATAACAATATTTTCACTACCACCAGGTATAGACATAACACTTGCGGCAACATTAGTCACATCAACAAAAACACTACTTGTAGCTGTTTGACCATCATTATCTGTCACTGTTAAGCCAAAAGTTAACGTTGTATCAAAATCAACTTCTGGAGCAATAAATTTTAAAGAATCATTGGTTAAGTTATCAATTTCAATGATAATGCCGTCAGTTTGTTGCCAAGCATACGACACTATTGAGCCATTAGAATCTTCTGCTATGCTTGTAATTTCTACTTCTGTATTTTCTTCAACAGTGACTCTTTCGTTTAAGCTCAATGTTGGTTCTACTAGTACATTTTTAATAGTAATTGAAATAGAGTCAGATGCAGTCAAACCACCATCATCAGTAGCAACTAATTCAAATACAACAACTTGCTCTTCATCTACTTCTGGCGCTGTAAAAGAAAGGGTGCTTGTATCTAAGCCGCTAAGCTCTAAATCAATCCCAGAGGTTTGCTGCCATGCATAGCTTGCTATTGTACCGGTTGAGTCTTCAGCTGTTCCTGTAAATGAAATAGATTGATTTTCATCTACGATAAGGTCAGCTCCTGCATTTACTGAAGGTGCTGTATTGGCTACTACTTTAGGTGTTTCACTAGTACTAGATGGGTCTTTATCACTGCCACACGCAGTTAAAATAGAGGTTGCGATTAAACACAATGCAAAGCACTTTGTCTTTTTCATTTAATAAATCCTTTTGAAATTTACTGATTTTTAGTAAATCAAACATCCGTTTAAAACTAAAATCGGGTGTTTTGACCCAATAAAAAGTTATACTGAAACCATATTTTAACTAAATGACACTTAAAGGCAACAATTAAAAACCAAATAAAACAACAGGATAGCAACTTAAGCAACACAATACCGTACCACTTATCAGAACAATAAAAAAATAAAACACAAATAATTAACTTAATTAAAATAATAAAACGAAGCGATA
>NZ_JACJEA010000004.1:55736-180438 GCF_014163835.1 Pseudoalteromonas sp. SR43-5 | reverse complement strand
ATTTTATTAAAAACATGATCATTCTAGCGTATTAAATAACTCACTAACTACGTTAAAAATTATTTATATAGAACAACTATGTATCATAATTTTAGCCTTGTTATTGAGCTATTTTCTTATCGCTATAATAGAACACTAATTTAATGCAATTGGTATAATTACTGATTTAAGTTACTAAAAATACAAAAAAGGGATGAAAACAGTGTTTTCATCCCTTCTTATTTTTAATAAAGTAACTTACTAAAAATTTAATTCGTACTTGGCAAATGCTGATGTATCGTTTTCAGCACCGTCATTGTTAGATGCAAAAGCACCTAAAGTGACGCGGCCGCCCATAGAAAGCATTCTATAACGAAGCTCTAATTGCTTACTATTAAAGCCTGTTTTAGTAATAGTGTTACCTAAGTCTGGATTGTTTCCATAGCGGTCAGTATTATCACTGTTATAATCAACACTCCGTAATTTTACCTGCCAATCGTCTCCATTAGAAAGCTGACCAAGTAGTGTTAAAACAACTGACTGTGCATCGTTATCATAAGTAGAGCCAATAGTGCGACCGTGGTAACGGTAACCCGATTTGTAATCTGAATGCTCATAGTAGCAATTTTCATTAGTAGACTCTGCTGAACATGAAACACCTGTATCTATGTACTCTACATTTATTAATAAGTTTTGATCATATACACGTTGTGTTGTCTGTACACCATACAAATAGGCTCTATCGGCTGGCTTAAACTGTGAACTGGCATCTTCACCTATAGTACTGGCATAAACCGCATATGGTTGATCAAATAAGGTATCTGACCAACGAATATCAATACCAGCCAATTGATTACCTATTTTCGACTCTAATTGGCTATCACAACTAACATTGCCATCAATACATGCAGTTTGCCCAGTTATGACATCAATAAAATCACCCGCAGAGCCCGGTTGACCGTCTCCTGCCCATTGTGCAGACCAGCTAAGTGCAATTTCTAATTGTTGTATTGGGCGTATATTTAATCTACTGCTCCAAAGTAAAGCATCAGGAATTACTCGTGTAGACTCAAGTTTAGCCATTTGTGCGGTAAAACCCCATTGACCAATCCAGCTTAACCATGGTGTTTCAAAAGCAGTACTTTTTTCTCTGGTTACACTTAGTGCAGGTAAAGGTTTCGCATTACCAGACATAATTAAGCTGTTATCAACACCAGGTCCCCAAAATTGCTCAACAGCACCGGCTCTAAAAATCCAGTTACCTAAACGGTAAGCTAAGTAACTATCGTCAAGTGAGGTATCGTTACAATCGGTTAAAGCTTGCTCATCGGTAACTATATCGTCAGTCGTTTTTCCATCAACTAAACATTTTTTACCGTCTTTTCTGTAATTTATAGCTACTTTAGCTGCAAAGTTATCGCCTAAATAAGCGTAAGCTGCTGAAAGCTCTGTTTCTTGTGTATTTGTTGCACCAAAGCTTGTTGCTATGATCGGATCTGTGGCTGCAAAAGCTGATAATTGAAGACTATGCGAGCTGCTATTTTCTGATTTATATCGATGCTTAACGCGAAGTAAAGCATCTTGCAAGCTTGGAGATAATTGCTCAAGCGGCATGCTTTGCACATCACTTATAAAACTTTTCCACATAAGCGGATAGGTAGTTACAGGAGCTAAAATAACACCGGCATCAGCTAATTGTTGAATATCAGCTCTTAGACCGTAATCATCGGGTTTTACCCATGGCTCAGCATTAACTGACGCGCTCATAGCGCAAAAAAGAGTAGAAAGTAGAAAAATTCTGTTTCGCAAAGTTCAGATCCTTGTGATTTAGATTGCGGCTAAGTTTATCAACCTAAGCTTGTTATTGCAGTAAATAATCAAATTTATAGAGCTAATTTAATATATTAAAATGTAACCTAGCTATCGTAATAAGTATCTGATTGGTATACTGGAGTTCAAATAGGAAATTGAGAATGTAATGAGCAACAAACGACTTTTATTTATTCCCGTATCATCACCAGAAGGCATTGGTGAATATATGCGCTCGTTGTTGTTGGCTCAAAGTTTAAAGGCAGAACTTACTGATTCTCTCGATATTCACTTCATACTAAACAAGCATACAAGCTACGCAAAAAAGTGTCCTTTTGAAGCAACATTGCTTGAACACTCAGCGACTAAAGAGCTTGATTCTGTTTGCGACTTTATAGAGCAATTTAAACCTGACGTCGTTGTTTTTGATTGTGCAGGACGTGCAGGGCATATGAAAGCGGCTAAAAAAGTAGGCGCTAAAGTTGTATTTATTTCTCAGCATGCAAAAAAACGCGCTAAGGGATTGAAGCTAAACAGGATTAATTTAATTGATACACATTGGGTTGTACAGCCTGATTATTGTATTGAGCCACTTACATGGGCTGAAAGTGCGAAGTTAGACATGTTTCCCTTGGCACACCCTCGTAATGTAGGCCCTTTTGTTCCATTTGCTTCTTGTGAGCAAAAACGTGATGTTTTAAATCGCTATAACTTAGTATCTGATGGCTATTTTATTGTTAATGCGGGTTCTGGCGGGCATATATTAAATAATCTTAATTGTGCTGAGGTTTACTTTAAAGCCGCGCTTAAAATTACTAAGCATACTGGTTTAAAAGCAGTTGTTGTGTTTGGTGCAAATTATAATAAAGCAATTCCTAAAAGTGATGAGGTTACTTGTTTATCAAGCCTGCAAGGAACCGAATTTTTGGCATTAATGAGCCAAGCTAAAGTCGCATTACTTAGTGGTGGAGATACTTTATTGCAAGCAATTGCAGTTCAAACCCCTGTTGTGGCATGTGCTATCTCAAAAGATCAAAATACACGTTTGGATCACTGCGTTAATGCAGGTGTTGTAATAAAAGCGAATCTTGATATTGATGAAATTACAACGAAAATAGCTCAAGTTATTACCGAGCCTTTTTATAGTGAATTTATTGGTAAGTATAAGCAACTCGATAGTACACATAGCTTCGACGTGATCACTACCGGTATAAAAAATATGCTTGTAGGAGAGCGCTTATGAATATAGTGATTGTAATTGATTCACTAGTAGGTGGTGGTGCTGAAAAAGTAATGCTTACTTTGGCTGATAAAATGGCGAAACTACAGCACAATGTCACTATATTATCTCTTGCGAGCAACGCTGAGTATGACATTCCTGATATAGTTAAAGTTGACAGCCTTTTTCCTGATAGAGCATCTAAAGTAGATAGATTCTGGCAGCGAAAAAATAGTATTTTGCGATTAGAAGCGTGGTTTGAAAAAAAACAAAGCGAGATTGGCAATATTGACCTAGTGCTTTCTAACCTTGATAGAAGTAATAATTTACTTGCACGTAGTAATATCAAAAATGTTCACTTTGTTATTCATAACTCCGTCAATTCAGAACTTGCCCGTCAAAAAAAGTTAGGTCCATTTTCATATTTATACCTTAAAAAAAGTAAGCAAAACTTAAATGGTAAATCACTTATTTGCGTATCAAAGGGTGTTGAAAAAGAAATAACACAAGGGGATTTAATTAACCCAAGTGCAATCGCGACTATTTATAACCCGTTCGATTTTGAAAAAATAAACCAACAAGCAAATGAGAAAAATAACGACATCCCAAATGAGCCTTACTTAATTCATGTAGGAAGGCTCGCCAAACAAAAACGCCACGATATATTATTTGCAGCATTTGCAAAGCTTGATAAAAAATACAAGTTAGTCCTTTTATGTAATAAACCTGCAAAAGCGTTAAAGCTTGCACAGCAATATGGCATAGATAAACAGTTAGTAGTGCCTGGATTTCAACAAAACCCATACAACTGGATTCAGCATGCCAAAGCTTTAGTGTTGAGCTCTGATTTTGAAGGGCTGCCAACGGTATTAATTGAGGCTTTAGCGGTGGGTACTCCGGTAGTTAGCACTAATTGTACATTTGGACCAAGCGAGATATTAACAGGCGAGCTGAGTAAATATTTAGTACCCGTTCAACAAAGTGAGGCATTAGCCAATGCCGTTAAGCAGGTGCTAGCAGATAAGCCAAATGTAGAAAACGCAGATATTCTAAAACAAGTACAGGCAGAGCAGGTTGCTCTGCAGTATTTAGCCTTGGCTAACTAAGTTAACTTATATTAGGTTAACTGATATTGGCGAGCGCTTTGAAGTAGTTGCTATGCAGAGTTTGCCAGTCACTCGCTTGCCAATTAAATACATCATTTCGACCTTGCTCTTTTAAAAATGAGCGCTCAAGGCGTGCCATATTACTTTGATGCCACTGTGGGTTAGGCGCTCTTATTTCACCTCTATCAAAGTCGATAATATACACATCACCAATATCATTAAATAAAATGTTATTAATGTTTAAATCAGCGTGATAAACGCCTTTTGAATGAAATAGCGCGATTGTTTTAGCAATGCGCTCTAACTCATCTTCAGTCAATGAGCGTTCAATTAATATATCGAGTACACTTTTAGCGCCTTTAACAGCCTCGGTAATAATATCACCACGATAAATTAACCCGCTGTGGGTTACTTTAGCTGCAACAGGGGTTGGTACGTTTAAACCAAACTCTATAAGTTTACTCATTAAACTAAACTCTTTATACACACGGGTTTGTTCAAGCCCTGGGTATAAATATTGATCGCTTAGCAATTTACCCACTAAACCACCGCGCCAATAATGCCTAAGTACGGCTGTTAATTCGTCTTGCTTAAAAAACCACGCAGTTGCTCGACCTTTTTTAGCGCCCACAATTTTATTTTGTTGTTGCCAATAATTTGCATCAAACCAATCGAGGGTAATTTGGCTTGTGTATTTAGGGTGGCTTAATACAGTGTGGTTGCCTTGCACGTGTTGTTTAAACATAGCTCTGTGTAATTGCTAAATAATGTGTCTATATTAGCGCGTTTTAAAGCGCAGGATAAGTGCTTGCAATAGCGTGATTATAATTTAAGATCGGCTTTTGTATTTAATACCTAAGGGAATGTGTGACTCAAGCTCCTAATTATTCATCTATTTGTATATTAAGACTCTCTGCCATTGGTGACGTATGTCATGGTGTGAGTGCTGTACAAGCCATTCAAAAGGCACACCCGAATGCAAAAATCACCTGGGTAATTGGCAAAATAGAAGCCATGTTACTTGCTGACTTACCGGGTGTTGAGCTGGTGGTATTTGATAAAAAGCAAGGCAAAGCAGCGCTTAAAAGCTTGAAGCAACGCTTCAACAACCAAAAATTTGATGTGCTTCTTAATATGCAAGTTGCATTAAGGGCTGGGCTTGTAGCGCGCTGTATTCCTGCAAAAGTAAAAATAGGGTTCGATTGGGCTCGTTCAAAAGAATTGCACAGCTTATTTATTAATAAACGAATAGACCCACAAGCCCAGGCGCATGTGCTTGAAGGCTTTAAAGGTTTTGCAAAAGCCATTGGTGTAGCTGATTATAAACCGAGTTGGGACATGCCATATACCGAGCAAGACCAAGCGGTTGCAGATGAGTTATTAACATCAGAATACCTAACTAATAAACTATTAGTAATATCGCCCGCAGCTAGTAAAGCGCAGCGTAATTGGCTCGCTGATCGTTATGCCACATTGGCTGATTATGCAAGCGAGCAAGGCTTTAAGGTGGTATTGACGGGTGGCCCAACAGAGCTTGAGATTAACCTAGCAAATAGCATTATTGAGCACAGCAACACGCCTATTTTAAATTTAGTCGGTAAAACAAAACTCAAAGAGTTGTTGTGCGTGTTAAAGCGTGGCAGCTTAGTGCTCGCGCCCGATACGGGTCCTGCGCATATGGCAGTAACAGTTGGTACGCCGGTTATTGGTTTATATGCACATTCAAATCCAGCACGCACAGGTCCTTATTTATATCAAGACTACGTGGTAGAGGTTTATCATCAAAACTTGTTTAAGCAAACAGGTAAAACGGCTGAGCAAGTACCGTGGGGTACACGCGTAAAAGGCGATGATTTAATGAGCCAAATTACAGTTGATGATGTAAAAGCGATGTTTGACCATGTTGTACAAAAAGAGTCTTTGTAATGAATGCACAACAAAAAAATAAAGCGCTTTTTTTAGATCGAGATGGCGTGGTAAATGTTGATCATGGTTATGTGTATCAAAGCGATAAATTTGAATTTATTGACGGTGTTTTTAGCACTTGTAAAGCATTTTATGATGCAGGCTATAAAATCATAATCGTCACTAATCAATCTGGAATTGGTCGAGGTTATTACACCGAAGCTGATTTTTTAGCACTGACCGACTGGATGAAAGACCAGTTTAGTGCCCACAGCATTGAAGTTACCGATGTGTATTTTTGCCCGCATCACCCTAAAAAAGCGCGCCCTGAATATTTGAAAGAGTGCAGTTGCAGAAAGCCTGCGCCAGGAATGTTATTACAAGGCATACAAGAGCATAATATCGACCCTGCTTGCAGTATTATGGTGGGCGATAAACTCAGTGATATGCAGGCTGCGAAAAAAGCGGGCATCACTACACGCGTTTTAGTGCGTTCAGGGCAAAGCTTTGACCAAAGCGCTAAGCAAGAAGCTGATTTAATTATCGATTCTATAAGTAGTTTACCTGCACTTTTAAAAACATAAATAAACAGCCTGTAAACTGGCAGGAATTCCTTCCAACTGAGGGCGTTTGCGACGAACTGCAAACCGTGCATTTTACCCATTAAACTTTTACAATACCCCGCATAATAAACAGCCGCGAAAGTGCGGTTGTTTACCCGTTCAAATATATGGAGAACCTAGATGAGAGCATCTGCTTTTTTTAGCCAGTTACAACAGCAAATTGAAGACGTAAAAACCGAAGGTTTGTATAAAAACGAACGTATTATTAAGTCCCAGCAGCAAGCTCAAATCGAAGTTGCATCAGGTAAAGTAATCAACTTTTGTGCTAATAACTATTTAGGTTTAGCTAATAGCCCAGAGTTAATTGAAGCGGCGCAGAATGGTTTAAATAATCATGGTTTTGGTGTGGCTTCAGTGCGTTTTATTTGTGGCACTCAAGACATCCATAAAACACTAGAGCAAAAAATCAGTGCGTTCTTAGAAACAGAAGATACTATTTTATATTCTTCATGTTTTGACGCAAATACAGGTTTGTTCGAAACTATTTTAGGCGCAGAAGACGCTATTATTTCTGATTCATTAAATCATGCATCAATTATTGACGGTGTACGTTTATGTAAAGCTAAACGTTTTCGTTATGCAAATAACGACATGGCTGATCTTGAGAAGCAACTTATTGCAGCAGACGAAGCCGGTGCTAAAACTAAACTAATTGCTACCGATGGCGTGTTTTCTATGGACGGCGTTATTTGTAATTTAGAAGCTGTGTGCGACTTAGCCGATAAATATGATGCGCTTGTAATGGTAGATGACTCTCACGCAGTTGGCTTTGTTGGCGAAAACGGTAAGGGTACACCTGAGTACTGTAATGTATTAGACCGTGTAGATATTATCACCGGTACATTAGGTAAGGCGCTGGGCGGTGCTTCAGGTGGTTATACATCAGGTAAAAAAGAAATTGTTGAATGGTTACGTCAGCGTTCACGCCCGTACTTGTTCTCAAACTCATTAGCGCCTTCAATTGTTACTGCATCAATTAAAGTACTTGAAATGCTTGAAAATGGCGGCGAGCTTCGCGCTAAACTTTGGTCAAATGCTAAATATTTCCGTGAGCAAATGGAAGCTGCTGGTTTTACGTGTGCAGGTAAAGATCATGCAATTATCCCCGTAATGCTAGGAGATGCCAAAGTAGCCTCGTTAATGGCTGATAAATTACTTGCTGAAGGCATTTACGTAACCGGTTTTTCATTCCCTGTAGTACCAAAAGGGCAAGCGCGTATTCGTACACAAATTTCAGCGGCACATAGTATTGAGCAACTCGATACAGCTATCGATGCATTTACCCGTATTGGTAAAGAAATGGGCGTTATTTAATTTTATTTTAAACCGAAGCCTCGCTTCGGTTTTTTAATTGAGTGTGGATTATGAAAGCATTATCAAAATTAAAAGCAGAACCGGGCATTTGGATGACAGATGCACCAAAGCCAGAAGTAGGTCATAACGACTTACTGATTAAAATTCGCAAAACAGCTATTTGTGGTACCGACGTACATATTTACAAGTGGGACGAATGGGCAAGTAAAACCATTCCAACGCCTATGGTTGTTGGCCATGAATATGTTGGTGAAGTCGTTGATATGGGCCAAGAAGTTCGTGGCTTTCAGGTTGGCGACCGCGTATCTGGCGAAGGGCATATTACGTGTGGCCACTGTCGAAATTGTCGTGCAGGGCGTGTACATTTATGCCGTAATACAACGGGTGTAGGTGTAAACCGTGAAGGTGCATTTGCCGAATATTTAGTTATTCCTGCATTTAACGCATTTAAAATTCCAGATAATATTTCTGACGAACTCGCTTCTATTTTCGACCCATTTGGTAACGCAGTTCATACCGCACTATCGTTTGACTTAGTTGGCGAAGATGTACTTATCACTGGTGCAGGCCCAATTGGTATTATGGCAGCAGCTGTTGCAAAACATGTTGGTGCTCGCCACGTTGTAATTACCGACGTAAACGAATACCGCCTAGATTTAGCACGTAAAATGGGAGCTTCACGCGCTGTAAACGTTGCCAATGAAAAGCTTGAAGATGTAATGAAAGAGCTAGGTATGACAGAGGGTTTTGATATTGGCCTTGAAATGTCAGGTGTGCCAAGCGCGTTTAATTCAATGCTTAATAATATGAACCACGGCGGTAAAATTGCCATGCTAGGTATTCCACCATCTGATATGGCAGTTGACTGGAACCAAGTTATTTTTAAAGGTTTAGTGATTAAAGGTATTTACGGTCGCGAAATGTTCGAAACGTGGTACAAAATGGCAAGTTTGATTCAATCTGGCCTAGATTTAAACCCAATCATTACACATCAATATTCTGTGGATGACTTCCAAGCTGGCTTTGATATGATGATTTCAGGTCAGTCAGGTAAAGTAATTTTAAACTGGGATTAGTTCCTAACTAAATTACAAGAAGGGCGGCTTTAGCCGCCTTTTTTATACTATTAATTAAAGAGATTTCAATGGCATTTAAACATATTTCTATAGCGCAAACGTTAGAGCTTTTAGATAAAGAAGACGTGGTAATTGCAGATATTCGCGATCCTAATTCGTATCAAGCCGGTCGCATTCCAGGCTCAGAAGCACTTTCTAACGGTAATATCGCACAATTTATGATGGAAAAAGAATTCGATCAGCCAATTATTATTGTCTGCTACCACGGTATGAGCTCACAAGGCGCAGCTAGCTACTTAGTTGAGCAAGGTTTTGAAGACGTTTACAGTATGGATGGCGGCTTTACAGCTTGGGAAGCTGCTTACAGCGAGAAAGTAGAGCGATGATAGAGCTTGGCAGTTTAAATAACCCGCGCGCCGCACAGGGCTTTATAGATTATTTAAAAAGCCAAGGTTTACAAGGACAATTAAGCTCCTCAGATGGTAGCAATGTCATTATTAGTGTTGCGCCTGAGCATTTTCATCAAATACAACCTTTATGGGCTGAATTTACACAAAACCCTAATCATGAAAAATACCTACAAGCATCTTGGGATGTAGGCAGCACGCAATCACCGCTTAAATATCAAGGGCAATCACTTAATCTAATAGCCCGTTTTAAAGCGCTCAGCTGGCTTAATCAAACCGTAAGTATTGTAAGCGTTATAATTTATTTTGCTTTTTTACTAGGTGGTTTTGAGACCATTTACACCATGATGCAGTTTAAACCTACGCAGCCTTTAAGTTGGTTAACGCCCGCCCTCGTACATTTTAGCGCGATGCATATAGTGTTTAATTTAATTTGGTGGATGTCGCTTGGTGACAATATCGAAAAACAATGCGGAAAACTAAGCTTAATAGGCTTGTTTTTAGTGACTGCACTTATTAGTAATTGGGCGCAATACCTAATGGTTGGTCCTAACTTTGGCGGTTTGAGTGGCGTAGTATATGGATTACTTGGTTTTTGTTGGATTCATAGCTTTTTAAATCCTAACAAGCCTGCCCTAGTTAGCACGGCTATTATTGGTTTTATGTTGATTTGGTTAGTGCTTGGGTTTGCTGATGTATTGTTTGTAGGTATGGCTAATTGGGCGCACTTAGGTGGGTTAGTTAGCGGTATGGCTTTTGCCTATACCGCCAAAATATTTAACGCAAAACGTTAAATACTAATGATATAAATATTTAGTGAACAAGACTTCACGGATGATCTCTTGTCCTGTTTCTTCTTTTAGCAGGCTTTTTAGTTTTTCGGCGCACTTTGCACGTATTTCTTCACGGCCAGTAAGTGATTTTATTTTTTCTTCTGGTTCTTTAGATAAAATCTCTACTAGGGCATCACGAAGTAATGGCGTGTGGTGTTCAACCACTGCAATATCAGAAGTATCAGTAAGCATTAAATCAATAGTTACACGCACATAGCCCATTTTTTTACTTGATGCGCCAATGTAGTTGGTGATTATATCAGGCTCAAAACCAAAATAACCAACTGTGGATTCAGCACGAGCTGTAAAGCTTATAACGCTTACAAAGAACGTAAAAAGACCTGCGTATACTATTTTTTTCATATTTAAAGCGTTTCTTAAAACTTGTTACAAATAGTTTATACTTAATAGTAGGTAATAAACAGCGCCAAGCAATTATTTATGGTTATAAAACATCACTTTTTCAAAAGCTTTGGCAATGGTATCATCTCGTTGTTTTTTATTTTGTTGAGCTATTGTGATTACTTATCCTCTGTCTATATCTGCTAATTGGCAGTCCACTTCTTATATAAGTGACTTATCTCCTCTAGAGCAAGAGTGGCTTTTTGAACAGAATTCATTAACGGCTAAATTAAAAAGTAACTCAAAAACTTTTAATGTAAAGGTATTAAGTGAGCAGTTATTTACTTTAAGCCCAGAGCAAAACTTACTACTAAACAGCACAGCTAAAACAGCTATTAATAGAGAAGTACTCTTATTGTGCGATAACAAACCTGTGGTGTACGCACAAAGCTGGCTTCCTAAAAATGATTCTATTAATCCTTTGCACAATATGGGCGAGCGTCCTTTAGGTGATGTGATTTTTCAAGACCCAGCATTAAAAAGAACGGATATAGAAATTGCTTATTTTGATGACACGCACCCTATTCAGCAATTAGTTACAAAATTGAACTTACCCGAGAAAAACTTACTAGGGCGTCGAAGTGTATTCTCACTCAAAGAATATAAGTTTTTAGTGTGTGAAGTGTTTTTACCTGGAGCATATTTATACTCATGAAATTAGCCGCTTTAAAGCCAAAACATATTCCTTATTATATACAGTTAATGCGTATAGATAAGCCCATTGGTACCTTGTTATTACTTTGGCCAACATACTGGGCTTTATGGCTTGCTAATAGTGGGATGCCGAGCTTACTCAACTTTATTGTATTTACGCTGGGCGTTGTTGTTATGCGTAGCGCAGGGTGTGTAATTAATGATTTTGCAGATAGAAAAATAGACGGCTCGGTAAAACGCACAGCTCAACGGCCGCTAGCTTCAGGACAGGTGAGTAGTGGTGAAGCACTTAGTCTATTTTTACTACTCATAGTTATTGCGTTCATTTTAGTATTAATGCTTAGCGTCAATACTATTTTGCTTTCTTTTGGTGCTTTGGCTTTAGCCTTTTGTTACCCCTTTATGAAGCGCTATACACAGTTACCTCAAGTTGTTTTAGGGGCTGCATTTGGTTGGGCTATTCCTATGGCGTATATGGCTTCAATTAATGCACTACCACAGCAGGCATGGTTATTATTTATAGCCAATATTTGCTGGACAGTGGCTTACGACACCATGTATGCGATGGTTGATAGGGACGACGATTTAAAAATAGGGGTAAAATCAACCGCTATTTTATTTGGTAAATACGACCGCCATATTATCTTTTTACTTAATGCTGTATTTATAGCGTTGGTTGCTTTTATTGGTATAAGCAATCATTTAAGTGTCGCATTTGGCGTTGGTTTAAGTATTGCTGCGGGCCTATTGGCATACCAACAAGCGCTTATTCATAAACGTGAAAGAGATGCCTGTTTTAAAGCGTTTTTAAATAATCATTACGTGGGTTTGGCTATCTTTATAGGGTTATTACTTTCATACCCAATAGCATTTTAAAAGCCTCAATAAAGGCTGTTAAAATGCTCTATTAGGAGTTATCGGGGCGGATCAATAATGCCGCTAATAGAGGCGTTTTTCCTAAACCAGCCTGCAATAGAATAGCGATCGTCAACGGCGGGAAGTACTTCGTGGGCAAAGCGTTCGCTTTCAAACATTACTAATGTGCCAGCAGTTGGTTTAATTGTTATTTCTATCTCTTTACTTTTAGGTTTATAAATAACAAGTTCGCCACCTTGCTTAGGCGTATTTAAATAAAGTACCGTTGTAAATACTCGATTAGAGCGACCTTTAAATGCATCTAAGTGCTTTTTGTAAAAATCACCCTGTGTATATTTTGCATAATGGCATTCGTAATCAAATAACCCCATAAAAAAACTGCGATTTAACGTGGTCTTTATACTTTGCATTATTGCTTGATAGGTAAGCTGTGCTTGAGAGCTGCCGTCAAACCAATAGGTTTTATCAGTACGTACGGCTTTATCTATTTGTAAGTCATTTAATCGACCAATACCAGCAAGGCTAAAGTGAGGGTTTATACGGTGGCAGTCTGCAACTAAATCGTTAACTAAATCGGCAATAAGCGCGTTATGAATTACGGTATATCCTTGGCGTTCTATATCATCTAAATAGACATCAGGACCAAAAAGTGTGTTCATTCACATCAGCTGTTTAAAAAAGGTGCGACAGTGTAGCCGAAAAGCTGTTAAAAGCTACTGTTTATTGTGCCGCACTTTTTGAAACATCAGATTAGCTAAATGCAGCACCCGCTTTTTTTATAAGCGATAGTAAATGCTCTACATGTTCAGTAATCGACGTCTGTTGGCTTGTTTGTACAACGAGTTGTTCGTGGTTTAAACCTTTATTTGTTTTAAGTTGTACTAATTCAGAATTCTCTGCGATTGCATTAGCATGTTCAATGCTTGCAATAGCAAAATGATCTGATTTAACTACACCTGCCATTACTTGCTCAATACTGCCCACTTTAATACTTGATGATTTATTTAAAGAATCAATTGCCTCATTAAGCATAGTTTGTACTTGTTTAGACTCAGAGAAACAGCCAAACATCGGGTAGCTATCAAGGTTTTGTTTACTTATATCGTTTTTATGGGCAAGAGGGTGGTTTTTTGAAACAAATAACACAAGCTGATCAGGTAAGTGAATGTCACTGCCAATACTATTAATAGCTTGAGAGTATACGCTAATGTCTATTTCACCTTGTTGGAGTTTGCGTGTTAGCTCTTGCTGATCTTGTAGCTGCATCTCAATTTTTATATGAGGGTATTGAGCTAAAAACTGTCCACAAGAAATAGGTACTATGCTGCTTGCCTTATTGGTATACCCAATAACGAGCTTTTCATTGGCATTACCGTTTACTGATTGAAAAATCCGCTTTTTCGTTAGCTCAAGTTCCGATAGGGTCGTTTTAGCATATTCTAGAAAAAGCTCGCCTTCTGGCGTTAATTTAACAGAGCGTGTTGAGCGTTTTACTAACTCATATCCCATTTCATCTTCAAGTGTTTGAATGCTGCGCGTTAGCGCTGAAGTACTAATTTGGGTTTGTTCAGCAGCTTGTCTAAAATGACGTAATATACCAAGTGCTACAAATTGCTCTAATTGTTCAAATCTCACTTTATAGTCCCTTTTTATAAGTAAGTCGCAGATACCACGGACATCAAATATATTAATTTTTATTCTAAAGTTTAGTAAAATTCTATATTGAAATACGGTTGCAAGTTCATACGTGTTTCCAGCAGGATACCCCCCTTTTAGTATTAATTAAAGAGAAAAGCGACCAAATAGTATTACTTTTTAAATTCATAACTAGTTGTTTATTGTATTTTATCTATGTTTTTGCAATGGGCTAGCTAAGTAAACTTATTTGTAGTCAGTAAGTTAGTTAGTATATTTGGATTAAATTGTTCTAATTAATAAAAAAGTACGCCCCAAAAAGGGGCGTTCATACAACATGATTGTGACAAATAATAGAGAGTTTTATTTATAATAAACTATTTTACAAAATTTCTATTTATTCGGCTACTTAGTGGTTTATTTTCAATGCTTTGCAGTTCTATCTCGATTGCATCACAGGAAATATGTATTTCAAATAAAGACGTTAATAACGATAAACTTAAGCAAGCTAAGCTAATGCCAAATAAAATAATTCCTGTGGCATTAAACTCAATAAATAATGCAAACATTGATAGTGTACACAGTAGAAAAGAGGCTACCCCGTACACTTGCATCGTTCTAATTAGCTTAATACGTTTACGTAAGTTAGTGATTTGAGCCACTACAACAGGCCGAATAGATTCACCTTCACGCGCATTTAGCTCCCTAATTAATTGCGCTAAAACTAAAAATCGGTTTGTATAGGCGAGTAATAACAGCGATATGGCCGGAAAAAGTAAGCCTGGGGTTGTTAGTGTCATGTTTATTCCTTAAAAGTACAGCATACTAATAATTTAGCGCAGGATATTGTTAACACAAAATAAATGAGGTGAATATTGCAAAATATTAATAATAACAATTCAACAGATAGCTCTTTTCAATGGGTTACAATTTATAAAGCTGAAAATACCTTGGAAGCGAATATCGTAAAAGGCTTAATACAAACTGCTGGAATAGAGTGTAAAATTAAAGGCGAGATGCTCCAAGGGGCGCTTGGAGAAATTCCATATGATCAGGCGCAAGTTAGTGTGCAGGTTTATGCGATAAAAGAGCGCCATGCGCGGCAAATATTGGTAAACTATCAACAAGTAAAACAATCCGCTCCAGATTGGGTATGCCCTAATTGTAATGAGCATAATGGATCAACATTTGATTTTTGTTGGTCGTGTGAGACGTTAAAGAATGACTAAAGCAAATAATTTTCAGCGTATTAGAGAGCTTAACTATTTACAAAAGGCCGTCTTAGCAAGTGCTTTAATAGAGCGAATGCTGCCAAATTACGGTTTATTTAGCGAAGCAACGGGGTTTGGTGATGAAACCTTATTACGTAATTCGCTTAATGTTTGTTGGGAAAAAATCTTACTGCCTAAAAGTAAAATAGATCTCGAAAAACAAGTTGAAAAAATAGAGCCAAATGTTCCTGAACTTGCTGATTTTGATATGTTTGGTACTTATCCTGCTATTGATGCTGCAACGTCTTTACTTAGCTTAATGCACGGTTTAGTGGCGCAAGATGAGCAAGAGTTCATTAGTGTGAGCAAAATATCTCAAGCAACAGTGGCTCGCTTTATTGAATACCAAATGACGGTTGAAGGTGAGGTTGCTGATAACACAGCAGTGAGAGAGCACCCATTAATGCAGTACGAAATTGAAGTATTAGGTGAGCTAATTGATTTTGTAGAAAATATGGGGCGTATTACCTCTGATAGCGTAAAGGCACTAAAAAAGTTTGCCCTTGAAGATGGCCAAACAAATATTGGTCTTACGTTATAAAAAAAGCAAAGTAGAATTTAAAAGGCAGGAGAAGTACAGTGCGAATTTTAGGCATTGAATCGTCATGTGATGAAACGGGTATTGCAATATATGATGACGAAAAAGGCTTGTTAGCTCATCAATTATACAGCCAAGTAAAAGTACACGCTGATTACGGCGGTGTAGTGCCGGAACTTGCATCGCGCGATCATGTTCGTAAAACATTACCACTTATAGATGCAGCTTTTGCACAAGCAGGTTGTGGCCCGGAAGATTTAGACGGTATTGCTTATACTGCAGGCCCAGGTCTAGTTGGTGCATTATTGGTAGGTACGTCTATTGGTCGTTCATTAGCATACGGTTGGGATATACCTGCGGTAGCAGTACATCACATGGAAGGGCATTTACTTGCTCCGATGCTTGAGGAAAATACCCCTGAGTTTCCGTTTATTGCATTGCTTGTATCGGGCGGTCATACCATGATGGTCAAAGTAGCGGGTATTGGACAATACGAAGTACTAGGTGAGTCAGTTGATGATGCCGCAGGCGAGGCCTTTGATAAAACGGCTAAGTTACTTGGTCTTGATTACCCCGGTGGCCCGCGCTTAGCTAAAATGGCCGAACAAGGCGTAGCAAAGCGCTTTGTATTTCCTCGCCCTATGACCGACAAGCCAGGTCTTGATTTTAGTTTTAGTGGTTTAAAAACAGCGGCATCAATCACGATTCGTGAAAATGACGACGATGATCAAACCAAAGCTGATATAGCGCATGCATTTCAAACTGCGGTTATTGATACCCTCGTTATTAAGTGCAAGCGTGCGCTTAAACAAACAGGTATTAAGCGTTTGGTCATCGCCGGTGGTGTGAGTGCAAATACACAGCTTCGACTTCAGCTTGAACGCGTAATGAAAGGTATGAAAGGCGAAGTGTTTTATCCGCGTACTGAATTTTGTACCGACAATGGTGCAATGATTGCTTATGCCGGAATGCAACGCTTAAAAGCAGGGCAATTTGCCACGCTTGATATGAAAACAAAACCTCGTTGGCCTATAGATAGCCTTGAGTCGATTTAATGACTCATATTTTAGATATTTTAGATATTTTTGTTTTCATCGGTGGGTGCTTTTTTAGCACCCACTTTTGGTTCTTCCCCACTAAATAATCGAATAATATTAGTACGGTGACGAAATATAATTAACAGCGTGATAAAAGTAACGGGAAGAGTATAAAGTGGCTTTATTAGCCATGTATACAAGGGCGCTAAAGATACAGCTACAAGCGCCGCCAGTGATGAATAGCGTGTTATTGCCACTATAACTAACCAAGTACACACAAGTAAACCTGCCAATGATAAGCCAATAGGTAATAATGAGCCAAATGCCGTTGCTACGGCTTTACCGCCTTTGAAGCTAAAAAACAGTGGGTACATATGGCCTAAACAAGCAGCTACTGCGACTAAACCAAGCTCTAAAGGTTCAACTTCTAAAAAATAAGCCCCCCATACCGGAATAGTGCCTTTTAAAATATCAAACACTAGAACCAAGCAAGCCGGAAATGCTCCGCCTAATCTATAAACATTTGTAGCTCCTGGGTTGTTAGAACCACTATTACGAGGGTCTGGAAGTTTGAACAACCGCGACACTAAAATAGCCGACGAAATCGACCCAAGTAAATAAGCTAAAACAAACATTATAGTGGCTAACACGCGCTTCCTTATTTTTTAATTGCTATACCAATTGATAGTGCTTTTAGGCTATTATTGGCAGCAAAATTTATCGTAAAAATTATTAACAGGCTATTTAATAGCTAGTTTAGTTATTTTGCTATTGTAGAAGTTATTTTTACATATTTAAACACTGGCTAAACCATATACAGTATTAATTTTATTGATGCTTAGTATAGTTGCTTAGTAGTTTGTTGTTATTTGGAGTATCAATGGATAAGGTTTTTATATCTCAATTGCACGTCGACACTATTATTGGAGTGTACGACTTTGAAAAAGAAAGTAAACAGAGCCTTTATTTTGATATTGAAATGCTAAGCGATATTAAGCCCGCAGCTGAAAATGACGATATTAATTTAGCACTGGATTACTCAAAAGTAAGTGAGCGAGTTATTGAGCACTGCACTTTAAAACCTGTAGAGTTGCTAGAAACTTTAGTTGAACAATTAGCGCATATTATTTTAAGCGAGTTTAATACTCCACAAGTTACTATAAGAGTAAGTAAACCAGCAGCAGTAGCACAAGCGCAAACTGTAGGTGTTGAAATTACACGTGTTAAGGCAACTGACTAAATGGCTCAAATTTATATCAGCCTAGGGTCAAATATAAATAAAGCGCATTATATACAATGTGCATTAATTGCACTTAAGCAGCACTTTGAACATATTGTACACTCGTCTGTTTTTGAAAGTGAAGCAGTAGGGTTTGCTGGCAATAATTTTTATAATTCAGTCGTTGGCGCTACAACTGATATGTCACTTGTTGATGTATGCGCTTTATTAAAACAAATAGAGCGTGATAATGGACGCACAGCGAACGATAAAAAATTTAGTCCACGAACGCTCGATTTAGATTTACTATTTTATGATGATGTAATTTGCGACTCCCCAGCACAATTACCACGAGATGAAATAACTAAAAACGCATTTGTATTACAACCTCTTAGCGAGGTTGCCCCAGATTTCTATCATCCTGTAGCTAAACAAACGATTGCGCAGTTATGGAATGAATATAATAACCCTCAACAAAAGCTATGGAAGGTGGAGTTTTCTAACCCATGAGTATCATCGAAATAATTATTTTAGCCCTCATACAGGGATTTACTGAGTTTTTACCAATTTCTAGTTCTGCGCACTTAATTCTCCCATCGCAAATTTTAGGCTGGGAAGATCAAGGGCTTGCGTTTGACGTGGCAGTACATGTTGGTACTTTAATTGCCGTTGTTATTTATTTTCGCAAAGAGGTCGTCGACATACTCAGTGCGTGGTTTAAATCCTTTGGAGCACAGGGTACTACTGATGATAGTAAGCTAGGTTGGTGGATAATTTTAGGCACTGTGCCTGCCGCTATTTTAGGCTTACTTTTAAAAGACTTTATAGAGTTGTACCTACGAAGCGCTTGGGTAATTGCTACTACCACAATTGTGTTTGGTTTATTGCTTTGGTACGCGGATGCAAAAGGTAAGCAAATTAAAACTATTTATCAGCTTAATTGGAAAACAGCACTTATTATTGGTTTTGCACAAGCTGTTGCAATGATCCCGGGAACTTCTCGCTCAGGTATCACGATGACTGCTGGTTTAATGCTTGGAATGAATAAGCAAAGCGCAGCGCGGTTTTCGTTCTTACTGGCAATTCCAATTATTTCTATGATGGGGCTTTATTATACTGCAGAGCTTGCTTTGGGTGACCATGTGGTTGATTGGAATACATTATTACTAGGTGTAGTGCTATCGTTCTTATCGGCTTATGCATGTATATTTATGTTTTTAAAAGTAATAGAGCGAATGGGCATGTTGCCATTTGTGATATATCGTTTATTGCTCGGTGTAGGTTTAATAGTATTTTTAATGATGTAGCAAATAATGACTAATAAAAAAGCCTTCTAATTAAGAAGGCTTTTTTATTATCAAGTGGTCATTTTGGCACGAGTGAAATGCTTACTCGCAATGGTAACTAAGCACGAATTTTGGCATTATAGCGCCATTAAACTTTGCATAGCTGTAAAGTGAGCATACGATTTAAGGAAAGTATATGCATATACATATTTTGGGCATTTGTGGCACGTTTATGGGTGGCATTGCAGCCATTGCTAAATCGTTGGGTCATAAAGTAACGGGTTCCGATCAAAACGTTTACCCACCAATGAGTACGCAACTTGAAGAGCTTGGCATTGAACTGACTCAAGGCTACGACGTATCTCAATTAGAGCCAAAGCCAGATATGGTCGTTATTGGTAATGCAATGAGCCGGGGTAACCCATGTGTTGAATATGTGCTTGATAAAGGTCTGCCTTATACATCTGGCCCTGAGTGGCTTAAGCATAACTTACTGCAAGATTCTTGGGTGCTTGCGGTTGCTGGTACGCATGGTAAAACAACCACAGCAAGTATGCTTGCGTGGGTGTTAGAGTACGCAGGTTTAAAACCAGGTTTTTTAATTGGCGGCATAGTGCAAAATTTTGGTGTATCGGCAAAAGTGGGTGAAACGCCATTTTTTGTTATTGAAGCCGATGAATACGACACTGCTTTTTTTGATAAGCGCAGTAAGTTTGTACATTACCTCCCGCGTACACTTATCTTAAATAATCTTGAATTCGATCATGCTGATATTTTTGAAGATTTAAACGCAATAAAAAAACAATTTCATCACTTAATGCGTACATTACCTCAAAGCGGCAAGGTAATTTGGCCAAAGCAAGACGTAGCGCTTAATGATGTAATAGCACAAGGGCTTTGGAGCGAAAGCGAAACGCTAGGCGATGATTGGAGCTATGAATTAATAAAAGCCGATGGAAGTGAGTTTAATGTATTACTTAATGGCGAAAAGCAGGGCACTGTCTGTTGGCAAGCAATAGGGGAGCATAACGTTAAAAATGCGATTATGACTATCGCAGCAGCGCGCCATGTGGGTATAGCCATTGATCATAGTATTGATGCGTTAGGAGAATTTATTAGCCCTAAAAGGCGTATGGAGCTAAAGGCGGATATAAATAATATTAAAGTGTATGACGACTTTGCGCATCACCCAACAGCAATTAAAACTACGCTTGCAGGATTGCGCGCAAAAGTAGGCGATGAAAAAATTATCGCTATTTTAGAGCCGCGCTCAAACACCATGAAAATGGGCGTACACCAACATACATTATTAGATTCACTGCGTGATGCTGACAACGTACTCCTTTTTGAACCAGAGAATCTAAATTGGTCGCTAAAAGAGCAAGCAGATAAAGCAGGCATGCAGTGCTTTAGCAGCACGCAAACAATTATTGATACGGTGCTTGAAAATATTGAGCCTAATCAGCATATTTTAATTATGAGCAATGGCGGCTTTAATGGCCTTCATCAACACCTTGTTGATGGCTTAGCTGATAAATACAGCGGAGAATAGTGTGCAATTTAAAGATAGAATTACGCTCGCTTTTAGTGGTGCATCGGGTGCGCCTTATGGGCTTAGGTTACTTGAAGTATTACTAGAGCAGCAATTTCAGGTCTACGTTCTCATTTCAAGTGCAGCACGCGTGGTGCTTGATACAGAATCAAATATTAAGCTCTCTGGTAATGAAGATAAAGCCACAGAGCAGTTAAGTACGCTGTTTAATGCCAAACCTGAACAGCTAAAAGTATACGGTAAAGATAACTGGTTTAGCCCTGTGGCTTCGGGCTCTGCTGCTCCTAAAAAAATGGTAGTATGCCCATGTAGTGCCGGATCGGTTTCTGCAATTGCAGTGGGGGCGTCTGATAATTTATTAGAGCGCGCCGCTGATGTGGTAATTAAAGAACGCGGACAGCTCATTTTAGTGCCTCGCGAAACACCATTTAACGAAATTCATTTAGAAAACATGCTTAAGTTATCTCGTTTAGGGGTAACAATTATGCCAGCCGCACCTGGTTTTTATCATAAGCCACAAAGTATCGAAGACTTAGTTGATTTTATGGTGGCGAGAATTTTAGATCATTTAAACATTGAGCATAACCTAACAAAACGTTGGGGTTATGGTGAGGGTAAGTAATGAATAAGCAAAATATTGCTTTAAATATAGAAGGCCTTACCAAGGTTTATAAAAATGGTGTTGAGGCTATTAAAGGCGTTGATTTACAAGTTGAAGAGGGCGATTTTTTCGCTTTGCTTGGTCCAAATGGAGCTGGTAAATCAACTACTATTGGTGTTATTTCGTCACTTGTTAATAAAACAAAAGGCAAAGTAGAAGTATTTGGCTGTGATATTGATACTGATTTAGAAGCTGCAAAAGCGCATTTAGGCTTAGTGCCGCAAGAATTTAATTTTAGTCAGTTTGAAACGCTTAGCCAAATACTGGTTAACCAAGCCGGTTATTATGGTGTGCCACGTGGTGAAGCCCATAAACGTGCTGATAAATACCTAGCACAGCTGGGTTTATTAGAGAAAAAAGACAAGCAAGCTCGTACGCTTTCAGGCGGAATGAAACGCCGTTTAATGATTGCACGCGCCCTTATGCACGAGCCAAAATTACTTATACTTGATGAGCCAACAGCGGGTGTAGACATAGAGCTTCGTCGTTCAATGTGGGATTTTTTACGCCAAATAAATGAGCAAGGCGTTACTATTATTTTGACCACACACTACCTTGAAGAAGCTGAGTTACTGTGTAAAAACATAGCGATTATTGATTCTGGTCGAATTGTTGAAAACACCACCATTAAAGCACTGCTTGCAAAACTTGATAAAGAAACCTTTATTTTAGATTTAAAAATGCCAGCAAACCCTGTCACGCTTGAAGGTTATAAGTTCACGATGACGGACGATCATACTGTTGAAGTAGAAGTCGCTAAATCACAGGGCTTAAATGCGGTATTTAGCGCATTAACAACCCAAGGAAATACAGTATTGAGTATGCGAAATAAAGCAAACAGACTAGAAGAGTTATTTGTAGGATTATTAGAGCAAGGGCGGGGCGAATAAATGTTTAAATATGGCGTAGCCTTAAAGAGTTTATGGATTAAAGAGTGTATTCGTTTTTTACGTATCTGGGTGCAAACCTTAGTGCCGCCAGCAATTACGATGAGCTTATATTTTGTTATTTTTGGTAACTTAATTGGTTCACGTATTGGTGATATGGGCGGCTTTAGTTATATGGAGTTTATTGTACCTGGCCTTATAATGATGTCGGTTATTACTAATTCCTATTCCAACGTAGCCTCTAGTTTTTATTCAACAAAATTTCAAAAAAGCATTGAAGAGCTTTTAGTTGCACCTGTGCCTAATTACATCATTGTACTGGGTTATATGGGCGGCGGTATGACGCGCGGTATTATGGTGGGCTTTATAGTTACTTGTGTATCGTTGTTATTTGTTGATATTCAAATTCATAATATTTTTGTAATTATGGCGACCGTTATTTTAACCTCAGCTGTGTTTGCTTTAGGTGGTTTAATTAATGCAATTTACGCAAATAGCTTTGACGATATAAGCATTATTCCCACCTTTATACTAACGCCATTAACTTACTTAGGCGGTGTATTTTATTCAATAACGTTATTGCCAGAATTTTGGCAAAACGTATCGCAAATAAATCCTATTATTTACATGGTAAATGCATTTCGCTATGGCTTTTTAGGTGTGTCGGATGTTGATTTAAGTGTAGCGCTAGGTGTTATTTTGGTGTTTATTACGGTGTTATTTACTTTAGCGCTAACTTTAATTAAAAAAGGTGTGGGGCTAAGACACTAATGAGTGATGCAAATTCACGTAGTATTGTATCTAATCAAGCGGGTATTCACGAAAAGCTTGATGAAATAGTAAATAAGCACTTAGATGCTGAATTTAAAAAGCCAATAGCAGCGCATACGCAAACTGCATTTGACGAGGTTAATGCTAAAGTACAAGCCTTTAGTGGCCCGCTTATTTTGGACTCGTGTTGTGGCGTGGGTGAAAGCTCAGCTAACTTAGCTAAGCGCCACCCTGATGCACTTATAGTTGGAATTGATAAATCTTCGCACCGATTAGATAAGCATGATGTTGAATATAAGCAAACCGACAGTGGTCAGTACATCTTAGTGCAAGCAGATTTAAATGACTTTTGGCGTTTAGCGGTAGCCGCCAATTGGCAACCTACGCACCATTATTTGTTGTATCCAAACCCGTGGCCTAAATCTAAGCATATTCGTAGGCGCTGGCATGGCGCAGCTATTTTTCCATTTATCGTTAAGTTAGGTGGAAAATTAGAAGTGCGCAGCAATTGGGATATTTACGTTAAGGAGTTTGCTCGGGCGCTTGAATTAACAGGCAACCCTTGCGATGTAACACTTTATGAGTCAGACGATGCAATTACGCCTTTTGAGCGTAAATACTGGGCCAGTGGCCAGCAAAGCCACCGACTCGTTATAAACTTACCTAGGGCGTGTTGACCTTTCGTGATTGATTTTGCAGCAGCATGTTTGGTTTTTAGGCAAGGCGGAGCCTATGTAGTGTGGTTATTCCCCATAAATAGGCGATAACGCAGCATAAAGACCAAACATGTGCTGCCCTTTGGGTTCTTTCTAGGGACGATTAACTCTTTGTTGCTCAGTTTTTACTTAGTCCACTAGGTTACAAACCTCGCGCCGCGATTTAATCGCCCCTAGATTGAACAAATTTCAATCCACAAAGATCAACACGCCCTGGTTAAAGTAAGTCAAAGTGCTAATTCTTCTGTAACCGTATTAACATGTGGCACTGGGTGGGCAAAATAATTGCCTTGCATTAGTGTCACATTCGCCTTTTTAAGTGCGGTTACTATGGTTGTATTTTCTACCGATTCTGCCATTAATTGTAAACCAAGTTGATTAGCAAAGCTGGCTATATGCTCAATAAACAAGTAGATATCTTTGTCATTCACTATTTGCTTTATTAGTGCGCCATCTAATTTAATACCATCTACTTCAAGCTTAAGTACGTTTGATATATTTGAATAACCACTACCAAAGTCATCAATAATAACCTTAACGCCTTTCGTTTTAACCATGCCAATAAATGCTTTTACTTCAGAGAAGTTGGCAATAGCTTGGGTTTCTAAAAGCTCTAATGTGATATTACCAGGATGCGGGTAGCGCTTAAGTTCGTCCGCAATAAACTCACTTAAATTAGGGTCGAGCATATCTTGTGCTGTTATATTTAAACTCCAGCAAATATCGGTTTTTCTAAAGCGACTAACACATTGTGAAAATATAGTACGGGTAAGTATTCCGTCCATTCTTGAGCGGGTAACAACATTTAAAAATGCATCAGGTTTTAATACTTCCCCTTGCGCTGTTACCATTCGAGCTAAACATTCGTATTGAACGACCTTATTGGTATTTGTGTCAATAATGGGTTGAAAGTAAGGCACTATACGATTGTTATCAAACGCTTCTCGCACTTCTTTAGCCATTTCTACATTGTATTGATATTGCGTTTTTACATCGTGTAGCGCTTTTGAGTAGTTAACTACACTATGCCTGCCTTGTTTAGCTTGCAGCGCTGCTATATGAGCGTTTTCAAGTAGTAGCGATTTATTACCACTGGCAATGCCTGCACATAGGGTTATGTAGATAAAAGGGTCAGTTAACACCGGTGTATTAAAGTTATATGTTTTTACGAGGTCGGTAAATTCGTCATTACTCATTTCCTTAGGCGCGAGTAATACTATTTTATTTGTTGCTAGTCTGTATATATGGCAATGCGTAGAGCTTCTAAGTTTAAAGTGAATAAGTAAGTTTTTCATTACCTTGTCACCCACTTCCGTGCCGTAAAAACTGTTTATATCTTCTATTTCATTAACCCAAATAACGGCTAATTGCATGTGATGTGCATTACTTTTTTTAATAAAATACTCAAGTGCAATATGATTTGAAAAACCAGTACTTGAGTCAGTTGCTAAAGACCGTTTTAGTAAATAAATATATATGGCGGCAACGAGTATCGCGATAAAAAAGAAGAAGCTAGCCATTGCAGCAGCTTTTGATACGCTTTCTTTAAGTTTCTCGTTTAAGTCATAAATAGTGATATCGGCACCCGTTAAATAGGTATTGCCGTTGATTGGGTCAACGTAAGGAATAAAAATTGTTTTAAAGTGGCCCCACTGATCGCTCGATATTTCAAATACTGGCTCTGTTGAATAAAAAGCACTTATATTTGCATCGGTAGCTTCAGGGTAGAGATCTAAAAATTGAGTTACCTTGCCATTATTCTGATCGTCTTGCGTGTAGCTTGATGAGCTAAAAAGCACCTTACCGTCTTTTAAAATCATTGAATAGACATAAGCAATATCAAGTGCTTGAGCAAACTCAGAGAGTTGTTTACTTTTATCTTGATAGTAAGAAAAACTTATATTATCGCCTTGATTAACCGCACTTAAATAATCGTCACCTAAAATATGTTTAACGCTGGTGGCGGCATTAAGTAAGCGATTATCAACCGACTGCATTATTTCAGCACGCGTGGTTTGGTAAGTGTAGTAAACGTAGGTTAGCAAGCTTATTAAAAACAAGCTAAAGCCTGCCACTATCCAACTAACTTTGACTCTTCCTTCTGGCATATGTGTCCCTTTTTTGTTATCAAATTTATTATACCCAAAATAAGTAAATGCCCAATAAATAATTAGGTTTGGTAGAGTTTTAATTAGGGTCTGTTTATCTTTGCGGATTATAATTTGCTCAAACTAGGGGCGATTTAATCGCGGCGCGAGATTTGTAACCTAGTGGTCTAAGTAAAAACCGAGCAACAAAGAGTAAATAGACCCTAGGCAGAACCCTTTGGGCAGCGCCTGTTTGGCATTAATGCTACGTTATCGCCTATTTATGGGGAATAACCACACTACATAGGCGCTGCTTTGCCTAAATACCAAACAGGCTGCTGCAAATTTAACCTTGAAAGATAAATAGACCCTAAATTATCATTTTTTTGTCATCGCTTTGATTGCTTTTATAGGTTTAAACGAGACATTTTAGTTATATTGCAGTAAAGTTAGCGCAATTTTTAAAGAAACACGATTGCTCCAAATGTCCTAATAAGTAGGCGTTTTTGATGGGTAAGCGCGTGTTTTAGCTACACACACTAGGTATTAAGATGGATCAAAAGCGTTGTGCCGTCGCCTCTAAAGAAAGCCTTAAGCGTATATTTACTGTACCTGAAGCGCCAGACTCAACTTTAAGCAAAATCGAGCTTGAAATTTCGAGTAATTTAGCAGGTTTTCTAAACGAAAATATAGCGGCAATTGAAAAACCATTACATGAAATAGAAAAAGATTTTCAATCGGCAGTGATCCCAGAAGATCCAACGTTTGTCTCTGCTTATGCCCAAGACATAATGGAGCAGCTTGTTGCACATTCTGTGCATACAGCTGCGCCTAGTTTTATTGGTCACATGACCTCTGCCTTGCCGCACTTTTTATTGCCGCTGTCAAAATTGATGGTAGGGCTAAATCAAAATCTAGTAAAAATAGAAACATCTAAAGCGTTTACGCCTCTTGAGCGTCAAGTGCTTGGGATGATGCATCATTTAGCTTATGGGCAAGAAGACTCATTTTATTCTAAATGGATGCACAGTGCTAAAACCTCATTAGGTGCATTTTGCTCTGGTGGTACGGTTGCTAATATTACTGCGCTTTGGATTGCGCGAAACCGCTTATTAAAACCTGATGGCGATTTTAGAGGCATTGGTGCACAAGGCTTAATTGCTGGTATGCTGCATTACGGTTATAAAGGTTTAGCGGTATTAATATCAGAACGCGGGCATTACTCGTTAGGTAAATCGGTTGATTTACTCGGCATTGGTCGCGATAACTTAATTGGTATTAAAACCTGTGAAAATAATAAAGTCGATGTAACAGCTATGCGCGAAAAAGCACGTGAGCTTGAAGCGCAAGGTATTAAAGTAATGGCGATTATTGGGGTCGCGGGGACAACCGAAACCGGTAATATTGACCCACTTGATGAAATGGCCGACTTAGCACAAGACATTAACTGCCATTTTCATGTAGATGCAGCATGGGGGGGAGCGACCCTTTTATCGAGTACGCACCGTCCTTTACTAAAAGGGATTGAGCGAGCAGATTCAATTACCATCGATGCACATAAACAAATGTATGTACCAATGGGAGCGGGTTTGGTTTTATTTAAAGACCCCGCTGCAACTGATGCAATAGAACATCACGCTGAGTATATATTACGTAAAGGTTCAAAAGACTTAGGTAGCCACACGCTTGAAGGCAGCCGACCTGGTATGGCAATGTTAGTACATGCTTGCTTACGTGTTATTGGTCGTAAAGGTTACGAAATGCTGATTGATCGAAGCATCAAAAAAGCACATTACTTTGCTGATTTAATTAAGGCTGATGAAGACTTTGAGCTTATTTCGGAGCCTGAGTTGTGCTTATTAACGTATCGTTATGTACCTAAGCAAATTAAACAAGCAATAGCCGATGCAGATGCTGCAACTCGGTTAGATATTTTTGCTTCACTGAACCGTTTTACTGCCAGTATGCAAAAGCGTCAACGCGAGTCTGGTCGCTCATTTGTATCACGTACACGCTTAACGCCTTCTAAATACGACAATCAACCAACGGTTGTATTTAGAGTGGTTCTTGCTAACCCGCTTACCTCAGGCGCTATTTTAAAAGAGATATTAGCTGAGCAAAAAGAGTTGGCTGCAACAGATCCGGTATTCAAAAAATACTTGAGAAAGTATATGTAATCTAAATACAAAAAAGGGTCCATAAGGACCCTTTTTTAATATCAAAGAATGGTTAATGTAAAATACGTGCTCTAATTGTACCCTCAACAGCGCTCAGTTCTTTAAGTGCTACTTCAGATTGATCTGTATCAACATCAATAACTACATAACCAATAGATGCGTCTGTTTGTAGGTATTGCGCAGCAATATTAATACCGTGCTGTGCAAACGCTTGGTTAATTTGCGTTAGTACACCTGGGCGGTTGTGGTGTACGTGTAATAAACGGCTACGATTAGCAAGCTCAGGTAGCGATACTTCAGGGAAGTTAACCGCAGTAATAGTTGAGCCATTATCTGAATATTTAGCCAATTTACCCGCTACTTCAATACCAATGTTTTCTTGCGCTTCTTGTGTAGAACCACCAATGTGCGGCGTTAAAATAACATTGTCGAATTGGCGCAGTGGCGATACAAATTCTTCATCGTTAGATTTTGGCTCAGTAGGGAACACATCGATTGCTGCACCACTTAGTTTTTTCTCTGTAAGCGCTTCTGCAAGAGCATCAATATCAACAACAGTTCCGCGTGATGCATTGATCAAAATAGACCCCTGCTTCATAACAGCAAGTTCTGCTGTACCAATAAGGTTTTTAGTTTGCGGTGTTTCTGGTACATGTAAGCTAATAATATCAGAGCGTTGTAACAGCTGAGTAAGGTTATGAACTTGTGTTGCATTGCCCAGTGATAACTTATCTTCGATATCGTAAAACTCCACGTTCATACCGATATTTTCAGCCATAATACCTAGCTGAGTACCAATGTGACCGTAGCCAATAATACCTAATGTTTTACCACGTGCTTCAAACGAACCATTTGCTGTTTTTAACCAGCCACCACGATGAGCCGCTGCATTACGCTCTGGAATACCACGTAATAAAAGTAGAATTTCGCCAAGTACAAGTTCAGCAACTGAACGAGTATTAGAAAATGGAGCGTTAAATACAGCAATACCACGTTCGCGTGCTGCATCTAAATCAACTTGGTTTGTACCAATACAAAAACAACCAATAGCAACTAGCTTTTCAGCTGAGTCTAATACAGCTTGGTTAATATGAGTACGAGAACGAAGTCCTACAAAGTGAACATCTTTAATGCGCTCTTTAAGCTCGTCCTCAGGTAAGGATGTTTTAACGTAGTCGATATTGCTGTAACCGTTACGTTTTAGCG
The DNA here is from genome assembly GCF_014163835.1 of Pseudoalteromonas sp. SR43-5. Classification (NCBI taxonomy): domain Bacteria; kingdom Pseudomonadati; phylum Pseudomonadota; class Gammaproteobacteria; order Alteromonadales; family Pseudoalteromonadaceae; genus Pseudoalteromonas; species Pseudoalteromonas sp. SR43-5. Next base: position 151,192 of record NZ_JACJEA010000004.1, on the reverse strand, counting down.
TTTCAACAGCGCTTTGGTGAACACCTTCAAGCAAGAGAATTTTAATTTTGTCTTTTGCTAACGATACCTTACTCATAACCTCATCCTATTTAATTTGTGGCCCATTTTTGGTACCGATAATCACTTTATCAGCACCTCGCATCGCAAATAGGCCGTTGGTAACTACGCCAACAATTGAATTGATTTGTGTTTCAAGTTGTTTGGCATTGGTAATTTTTAAGTTAAATACATCTAATATAACGTTACCATTATCGGTAACTACGCCTTGGCGATAAACAGGGTCACCACCAAGTTTTAATAATTCTCGTGCAACGTAGCTGCGCGCCATTGGAATAACTTCTACCGGAAGCGGGAAGTCACCCAATGTATCTACCAGCTTTGTGTCATCAACAATACACACAAACTGTTTTGCAACTGCTGCTACTATTTTTTCACGTGTTAGCGCTGCGCCGCCGCCTTTAATCATTTCGTTTTGAGCGTTTATTTCGTCAGCGCCGTCAACGTATACATCTAAAGCATCAACGTTATTAAGTTCAAACACTTCAATACCTAACGCTTCCAAACGTGCAGTTGACGCTTCTGAGCTTGATACAGCGCCTACAATAGTGTCCTTTACTGAGCCAAGGGCATCAATAAAGTGATTAACAGTAGAGCCTGTACCGACACCTACAATGGTGTTTTCTTTTACAAACTCGAGTGCTGCCCAGGCAGCTGCTTTTTTTAATTCGTCTTGTGTCATTGCTTTGTGCTCATGTATGTCAGAAATATGCGGCTAGTAACCAAAATTAAATGTTACCAACAGTATGTTTTATCTGGGGTGATAATGGTTTCAAGTGGTACGTCCCATGACTCGATTGGTAGAGCATCAACTTTTTGGCATTCATGTGCAAGGCCAATTAGTTGTGGTTTTTGCCAATTTTGTTCGTGTAAACGCGCCAATGTCCGGTCGTAAAACCCACCTCCCATTCCTAGGCGATTACCTTGTTTATCAAATGCCACTAATGGCATAAGGAGGTAATCAAGCGCTGGTAATGGGCATATTTGAGAGCAGTTCAGCTTAGGCTCCAAGATACCATAGCGATTTGCCCTCATGGGTGAGTTTTTCTCATAGCGCTGAAATAGTAAATTAGCGCCATTGAATGGGTGTATTATAGGTAGATAAACAACGTGGTTTAAGTTCCATAATTCTTTAATTAACAATGAAGTGTCTAGTTCTCCGTCGTTACTTAAATAAATGGCAATATGCTTTGAATTCGTTGTATTTTCGCTTTTTAAGTGTTGAATAAAATTCATTTTTAGCGATTGCGCAGCAATTATTTGCTGATTATTTGACAAGTTTTTACGGGTGTTACGAATTTCAGCTCTTATTTGTGCGCGTTTATTGCTCATTAAACTAATTAGCCATTTTTAAAAAGAGAATAAATCGGGAAAAATCAAAAAAACAGCCAGTACGACTAGCAAGATGGTGGCAGTTGCAATCAATGAATATAAAAGTAAGTTACTGCGTTTTTTAGGAGTCGCTAAATCCTCATCTAGCATTAGGTCGTCATCTTGCCATTCGTCTACACTTTCGTCTGGTGTATTTAATTGAGCTTCAGGAAGGCGTTGCTCTAGCTCATCTAGCTTTTCTTCAAGGCGTATTAAGCTGCTAGTGATGTAATCAAGTGCATCAAAAATACGTTCATCACGTTGGTTGTTATTTGCAGCTGCGGGGGAGCTATTTTGAATCGCATTTGAAACAGCTTGCAGCTTACTTTTAATACCTAGGCTTGCTAATAACTTAGTCTGTTTTAACGCTTTGTCTTTATCGCTTGGCGCAAACAGCGGCTTACCTTTAAAAAAAAGAGCTACTTTTTCATCTGACGTTTTTAATTTTGCAGCTAAGTTTGCGCACGCTGTTTTTATGTCAACGTTATCGGCAAGTCCTGCAAATATAACGCGAAAGTTATCGGCCATTTAACTATCCCTAAAGCTTTTATAATGAAATGAGTATATACCTAAAGTACAAAAGAATTCGAGGTTGATTTTATAGTTATTTTGTAGACGTACTACAAACAATGTAACTGATAAGTTTTAGATACAAAAACGGCCCTATTAAGGGCCGTTTTTAATTTACTTCAACACTTTTAGCTTAAAGGCCAGCAGCTGCACGAAGTGCATCAGCTTTATCTGTACGTTCCCAAGGGAATTCGTCACGACCAAAGTGGCCGTAAGCCGCTGTAGGAAGGTAGATAGGGCGCTCTAAATCAAGCATTTGAATTAAGCCGTAAGGGCGCAGGTCAAAGTGTTCACGAATAAGCTCGATTAAACGGCTTTCTTCTAACTTGCTTGTACCAAACGTTTCAACGCTGATAGATGTAGGCTCTGCAACACCGATTGCGTAAGAAACTTGTAATTCACATTTATCAGCAAGGCCAGCCGCAACTACGTTTTTAGCAACGTAACGTGCAGCGTATGCAGCTGAGCGGTCAACTTTTGATGGATCTTTACCAGAGAAAGCACCACCACCGTGACGAGCCATACCACCGTATGTATCAACGATGATTTTACGACCTGTTAAACCGCAATCGCCCATTGGTCCGCCAATTACAAAGCGACCCGTTGGGTTAATGAAAAATTTAGTCGCGCTTGTAATAAGCTCTGCAGGAAGTACCGGCTTGATGATAGTCTCCATCACCGCTTCTACTAAATCTTTTTGCGAAATGTCTTCGCTGTGCTGAGTAGATAGTACTACTGCATCAATACCTACTGGCTTACCATTTTCGTATGCAAAAGTAACTTGAGATTTTGCATCTGGACGTAACCAGTTAAGCTCGCCGCTTTTACGTACTTGCGCTTGGCGCTGTACTAAACGGTGTGAGTAAGTAATTGGCGCAGGCATTAGTACTTCTGTTTCGTTACATGCGTAACCAAACATAAGACCTTGGTCGCCAGCACCTTGTTCTTCTGGGCTAGTACGGTCAACACCTTGGTTAATGTCAGGAGACTGTTTACCAATAGTGTTTAAAATTGCACATGAATCTGCATCGAAACCCATGTCTGAATGCGTGTAGCCAATTTCACGTACTGTTTTACGTGTAATTTCTTCAATATCAACCCATGCGCTAGTAGTGATTTCACCACCAACCATAACCATACCTGTTTTTACGTAAGTTTCGCACGCAACACGGGCATGAGAGTCTTGCTCTAGGATAGCATCAAGTACCGCATCAGAGATTTGATCGGCGATTTTATCCGGATGACCTTCAGAAACTGATTCAGAAGTAAATAAATGTTTTGCCATTGTATTTCTGCTCACAAATATTGCGCTTCACAAACGTCGGTATTAGCGCTAAAAAATTAAGGGGCGTATTTTATCGAAAACAAAACACCTTGCATAGTGTTTTTACGCCTAGACGTCTAAATAAAATTACTAATAACTTTTTGGTCTTAAAAAATATTCATAATGCCTCACTTTTATAGGGTTTTTAATTGCACACAGCCCCCACAATAAGTAAGAATGGTCGATATAAACAAACCCAAGTTACTTGGGTGCATAAACAAACACATAAATACCCGCGCAAATACACATAAAGGTAGGAGAATTCATGCCATCTCGCAAAGAACTTGCAAATGCTATTCGCGTCTTGTCAATGGACGCAGTACAAAAGGCCAAATCTGGTCACCCTGGAGCCCCTATGGGCATGGCTGATATCGCAGAAGTATTATGGCGCGATTATCTAAAACACAACCCAACAAATCCAGAGTGGGCTGACCGTGACAGATTTATTCTTTCAAACGGCCACGGTTCAATGCTTATCTATTCTCTATTGCATCTAAGTGGTTACGACTTACCACTGGACGAAATTAAAAACTTCCGTCAAATGCATTCTAAAACACCAGGTCACCCTGAATATGGCTATGCACCAGGAATCGAAACTACTACGGGTCCATTAGGTCAAGGGATCACAAATGCCGTAGGTATGGCAATTGCTGAAAAAGCGCTAGCTGCACAGTTTAACCGCGAAGGTCACGATATTGTTGATCACTTTACCTATGCATTTATGGGCGATGGCTGCCTTATGGAAGGTATTTCTCATGAAGCTGGTTCACTTGCAGGCACATTAGGTCTGGGTAAACTTGTTGCATTTTGGGATGACAACGGCATTTCAATCGATGGTGAAGTAGAAGGTTGGTTTACAGATGACACGCCAGCTCGCTTTAAAGCATACGGTTGGCATGTAATTAGTGGTGTTGATGGCCACGACAGCGATGCTATAAGTGCTGCAATTGCAGAAGCTAAAAGTGTTACCGATAAACCATCACTAATTTGTTGTAAAACAATTATTGGTTACGGCTCACCTAATAAATCTGGTAGCCACGATTGTCACGGTGCACCACTAGGTGATGACGAAATTAAAGCGTCTCGCGAATTCTTAGGTTGGACTGGCGATGCGTTCGAAATTCCTGATGATATTTACGCACAATGGGATAGCAAAGAAAAAGGTCAACAGCTTGAATCAAGCTGGGACGAAAAATTTGCAGCATACGCAAAAGCATACCCAGAGCTTGCAGCTGAATATAAGCGTCGTATTAATAACGAACTGCCTGGCGATTGGGCTGAAAAATCTCAAGCGTACATTGAGCAATTACAAGCAAACCCTGCAAACCCAGCGTCTCGTAAAGCATCGCAAAATGCATTAAACGCATTTGGTCCGTTATTACCAGAATTTATGGGTGGCTCAGCCGATTTAGCAGGCTCAAACTTAACAATTTGGGATGGCTCTAAAGGTTTAACACACGACGATGCAAGCGGTAACTACATTTACTACGGTGTACGTGAGTTTGGTATGTCGGCAATTATGAATGGTATTGCCCTTCATAAAGGCTTTATTCCTTACGGTGCTACGTTCTTAATGTTTGTTGAATATGCAAAAAATGCCGTACGTATGGCTGCATTAATGAAGCAACCAAGCATTTTTGTATACACGCACGATTCAATCGGTTTAGGTGAAGATGGTCCAACTCACCAACCAGTAGAGCAAATTGCAAGCATGCGTTTAACGCCTAACTTATACAACTGGCGCCCATGTGACCAAGTTGAGTCGGCAATTGCATGGCAACAAGCTATTGAGCGTAAAGACGGTCCTACATCGTTAATCTTTACTCGCCAAGGTCTTGAGCAACAAGCGCGTGACGCACAGCAATTAAGCGATGTTAAAAAGGGTGGTTACATCCTTAGCTGTGACGGCAACCCTGAGATTATTTTCATTGCAACGGGTTCTGAAGTGCAACTAGCACAAGATTCAGCAACTGAGCTACGCAGCCAAGGTAAAAAGGTACGTGTTGTATCTATGCCATGTACTGATGCCTTTGAAGATCAAAGCGCAGAGTACAAAGAAAGCGTATTACCGGCATCTGTTACACGCCGCGTAGCAGTAGAAGCAGGTATTGCTGACTACTGGTACAAGTACGTAGGTCTAAATGGCGCAGTAGTAGGTATGACTACCTTTGGTGAGTCGGCACCTGCTGGTGAGCTGTTTGAGCACTTTGGCTTTACAGTGGCAAACATTGTAAGTAAAGCAAACGAGCTTTTTTAATCGCTTTGATTAAATAAAGTAAGTAATTGAAAAACCCGCACATGTTGCGGGTTTTTTTATGCCCTTACATGAAGCAACTTCACCTTGAACAATGCTGCTTTCCTTGCAAGAAAGTAAGCTATCAGGCAAGGTAGTGCGATAAAATTTATAAATAAAAATCTTAAATTAATAGCAGGAGCTAAAAATGCCAAAGTTCGATAACGTAAGTGTAGTAAAAAAAGCCAATGTATATTTTGACGGAAAAGTGTCAAGCCGTACCGTTATTTTAGGTGATGGCGAAGCGAAAACTTTAGGCTTTATGCAACCTGGTGAGTTTGTTTTTGATACAAACCAAAAAGAATGCATGGAGCTTTTAGCTGGCCAATGGGATATTTTATTACCAGGGGCAAGTGAGTGGAAAACATTTAACGCAGGTGAATCGTTTAATGTTGATGCAAATGTAAGCTTTAAAGTAAAAGTATCTGATTTTGCTGACTACTGTTGTTCGTACACAGATTAATCAATACAGCTAGACGTCTGAAAGCCCATGCACTATGGGCTTTGCATAAACTTTGCACAACGCATGATTTAAATCACCAAAAACCGCAAATAAACCTCAAATATCTCTCTTTTTTCCTTGTGTTAATCTAAATAGCCCCCAATACTATTTATGAGGTAACAAATAAAAGGATACCCTATGAAAATTAATCTTTCTGGTCACCATGTTGAAGTTACTGACTCTATTAGAGAGCACATCAACGAAAAATTTTCAAAAATCGAGAGCCACTTTCCATCGCTTATTGCACTCGATATTATTTTGTCTAAAGAGCATCATAAAATCCAAGCTGAAATTAGCACTAATTACGAAGGCACGCGCATATCGGTAAAAGGGGAAAACGAAGTTATGTACCCAGCCATTGCAAGCGCAGCTAAAAAACTCGATGCGGCACTAAAACATCGAAAAGGGCAGATAAAAGCAAACTTACACGAAAAGCCTGTTAGCACTACACCTGAAATCGCACACGAGATCATCCAAGAGATGGATCTTAAATAAAATTTAGTCACAAAGTATTGTAAAAAAGAGCCGTATGGCTCTTTTTTATTGTCTGTAATTTAGGTAAGTTATGCGTTCTTGCAGTTTATTGATTAAAAAAATTAATAAAAGCAGCGTATAACACACATATTTTGAGAAATTAATGCACACAACAAAAGCAGTATGGAAGTCTCGACTAGGTGCGCTTGGACCTGGAATACTCATGGCAACAGCCGCTATTGGCGGTTCTCACTTAGTTGCCTCTACGCAAGCTGGGGCAATATTTGGCTGGCAATTATTTTGGCTTATCCTCGTTGTTAATGTTTTAAAGTACCCGTTTTTTCGCTTTGGTATGGAATACACACTCGCCACTAAAAATAGCCTAGTGGAGGGCTATAAAAGCAAAGGCCCGTTTTATTTTTACAGTTTTATCGGTTTAAACATTGTAGCCGCCGTAGTTAATACCGCTGGCGTATTACTACTTACTGCAAGCTTACTGCATTACGCGTTGCCCGTAGTGATAGAAGTAACACTGCTATGTTGGATATTATTAGGAGTGTGCTTAGCCATATTATTGTTAGGGCACTTTAAAGCGCTCGACAGTGTGGCCAAAGGCATAATGGGGTTATTAACGCTGGCTACCGTTATTGCGTTAGTTATCGCGTTTAGTAATGGCCCAATGGCGCCTGCTGATTATGTTGGTCCATCACCATATGAGCTTGCTATGCTGAGCTTTATGGTGGCTTTAATGGGCTGGATGCCAGCCCCTATCGAAATATCTGCATTAAGTTCTTTATGGCTAAAAGAAAAACAAGCCCAGCAAACAGTTTCTAAAAGCCAAGGCTTGTTCGATTTTAACGTAGGTTACTGGCTTACAGCTGGCTTAGCCTTGGTATTTTTTAGCTTAGGTGTATTAGTGCAGTACGGGCAGACCAGTAGTATAGAACTCGGCGGTGTTGCGTTTGCCAAGCAGCTTATTGATATGTACGCATTAACAATAGGCGAGTGGGCAAGGCCGCTTGTATCAGCAATCGCTTTTTTATGTATGTTTGGTACTACACTTACCGTGCTTGATGGTTACGCGCGTACGCTTAACGAATCCCATAAATTACTTGGCTTTGGGCAATCAAAACACAGTCTAAATATTTGGTTAATACTACAAGCACTTGCCGGTATGGCCGTTATTTTATTTTTTAAATCAGCCCTTGGCCCCATGCTTACGTTTGCAATGACACTTTCATTTGTTACAACGCCTGTATTTGCATGGCTCAACTTTAGCCTTGTGCGCTCAGAGCCTGCTATAAAGCACAGCGTGCTATTACGTAGTTTAACGTGGTTAGGTTTAGTGTATTTAGTAGGCTTTGCTGTTGCGTTTGTAGTATGGAAACTAGCAGCCTAAATAGAGCCACTTACTTTAGGGTTTTAATTAAAGCCCTAAAGCCCTCAAGCATTAAATTCTAGGATTAAACGAGGCATAAATGGATATTAGAATAGGTGAGCTTTCAAACCCACACGTTATAAAGCTACTACAAGCACACCATAACGATATGTTAAAACACTCACCCGTTGAGAGCGTACATGCACTTGATGTGAGTAAACTCACTCAGCCCGATATAACTTTTTATAGCTTATGGATTGATAAAATTACGTTTTAAATTAGCAGTTTTGCTTCTATGTTCTCCTCTTATCAATAAGGTTCATAGATTAATCTGTATCCAATAACTGAAAGCTGGGAACTTGTACAGATACAAATAATGTCGTTCCGTTATCCTGTTCTATAAAATGCTAAAAACTCTCAAATTCATTTTAATATTAAAAACGTATGTTTATATAGCAAATAGTTCTAAAGTACGTTTTTAGAGAGGTGCAAGGCAATTCACTGAGATTCAAGGTTATTCGCAGGAACGGTATTGTTGTAACTGTTGTAACGGTCAGTTATATTCTTTTACACGGTAAATATTTAAACAAATTAACATTTGTATACCGCTTGGTAGTAAAGCAATACTACCACTTTTCCACGCCAGGAGACGTAATATGATTACATACAATGAAGAAGATTGGCCAATATAGCCCGTCACTAGTTTTAAAGAAAAGAGCCTAAATGGCTCTTTTTTTGTTCTAAGGAATGAATAAGTGAGTAAGCGTGATTCAATGAAAAGTATTTTTATTCTTTGGTTTATAGTGGCTCCTGTTGCAGGAATTTACTTTATATCAAAGATGGACCCTAAACTCTTTCCAAGCGGAGCTGTTTTGCTCTCTGCTTTACTGGGCTTATCAGCAGCATTAGCAGGAATGTTTTACCAACGGCAAACAGCGAAAGAAAAAAATACATTAGATTTTCAACAAAAGCTTAAAGATGATAAAGATTATTTAGCGCATGTGGTTGTATTAGGTGGAATAATACATAGCCTCGAAAGAAAGCAGACACTCTTAGAGCTTGCAAAGCCTGAAAACTCTAATGACTCTAGGGTTATGTCTATACGTTATGTTTTAAATACTTGGGAACAAGCGGCAAATGCTATTAGGCATAAGTTGTATGATGAAGAATTTTTGTACTCCTCACATAAATCTTCTGTTATCGATCTTAGCCTACACTTAAGACCATTTATTAGAGCACGTCAAAAGAAAAATATTTCTCTTTATTCTGACTTTAGCCTATTGGCATTAAAGTGGACTATTAAAAGAGATAGTTTTGAATCACAACAAACAAAAAAAGAATTGAAGCGTATATTCAGACAACTTGATAAAGTTAAGTCAGGAAAAATAAACCCGACACAAAAATAAACCCGACACAAAAATAAACCTACATTAACTCGGTAAGTCGGCTTGTTTCTAATAAATTTATCATTTACTGTCGGATGGCGTGGCTTCGCCACTTATCCGACCTACGTCAAAAAGGTAGGTTGGTTAAGCCAAAGGCGCCACCCAACAAAGTTACAGGTTCACGCCTGAAGCTCCGCTGCTAGTTCTGAGCCTTCGTAAATTAATATTCTAACTCAGCTCTTTTATCGCGCTACTTATTCCATCTAAACTCAGCGGGTACATTCTGTTATCCATCAGCTGCTTTATAAAATCAATTGACTGATAGTACGCCCAGTGTTCAACGGGTTGTGGGTTGAGCCAGGCGACTTTATCAAAGTGGTTTGTTATACGTTGCAACCATGCACTGCCGGGCTCTTCATTGTAGTGTTCTACCGAGCCGCCCGCATAAGCTATTTCGTATGGGCCCATAGTGGCATCGCCAACAAATATGACTTTGTAGTCGCTGGTGAATTTATTAATCAGCGTCATGGTGTCAATTACGTTTGAATGGCGGCGCGCGTTGTCTTGCCAAACGTGCTCGTATAAACAGTTATGAAAGTAGTAAAACTCTAAATGTTTAAACTCGCTGTGGGCGGCGCTAAATAATTCTTCGCAGGTGTGGATGTAGTCATCCATTGAGCCGCCAATATCAAACAGCATCAATACTTTTACTGCATTGTGGCGTTCGGGTGCCATTTTTACATCAAGCATGCCGCCTTGTTTTGCAGTAGCGCGAATAGTCTCGTTTAAATCAAGGGTATCGCTTGCGCCAGTGCGGGCAAATTTACGTAGCTTTTTAAGGGCGAGCTTTATTGTACGTGAGCCAATTTCTCTGTCGGAGTCTAAATTGCGGTATTCGCGTTTATCCCACACTTTTACCGCTTGGCGGTTACGATTGCCGTCTTGCCCTATACGTACACCTTCTGGGTTATAGCCGTATGCACCAAAAGGTGATGTGCCGCCAGTACCTACCCATTTATTACCGCCAGCGTGGCGTTTTTGTTGCTCTTCTAAACGCTCTTTTAGGGTTTTCATAAGCTCATCGAGCCCGCCCATAGCTTTAAGTTGGGCTTTTTCTTCATCGCTTAGGTTTTTTTCAAACTCTTTACGTAGCCAGTCTTCAGGTAAGTTGTGCTGTTGCTTTAAACTTTCGAGTAAATCAAGGTCGGCAATACCGCTAAAGTAGTCACTAAAGGCTTTGTCGAAACGGTCAAAGTGCGTTTCGTCTTTTACCATTATGGTGCGCGCTAAATGGTAAAACGCGTCTACGTCGGCAAATATAACGCCTTTTTTTAAGGCGTTAATTAAATCGAGTAGTTCGCGCAGGCTTACAGGTAGGCGGTATTCACGCAGTTTGAAGAAAAACGCAATCAACATCTTAACGGCGGCTCATAAAGGCTAATTTTTCGATTTGGCTTATATCTTGCTCATTTTTAAGTAATGCGCCAAACATCGGCATTAAGCCGCCTTTTTGACTTTTGTCGTGCAATGTTTTAGCGTCTATATCCTCTGCCATTAAAAGTTTTAACCAATCTAACAATTCGCTGGTGGAGGGCTTCTTTTTAAGGCCGTTGGCTTCACGTAAGTTAAAAAATACTTCTAATGCTTGGCGTACTAAATCTTGTTTAACGTTAGGGTAATGTACATCAACAATTTGCTGCATTTCTTCGCTGCTTGGAAAGTCAATATAATGAAAAAAACAGCGGCGTAAAAATGCATCAGGCAGCTCTTTTTCGTTGTTTGAAGTGATGATCACAATAGGGCGCTCTTTTGCGACAATGCGCTCGTTAGTCTCATAAACATGAAACTCCATTTTATCAAGCTCAAGTAGTAAGTCGTTTGGGAACTCTATGTCGGCTTTGTCTATTTCATCAATTAATAGTACTGGGCGTTTACCGTTGAGCTCTGCATACGTAAATGCCTGCCACAGCTTACCTTTAACAATGTAGTTACTAATGTTGTGTACGCGCTCGTCACCTAATTGGCTGTCGCGCAGGCGCGAAACCGCATCGTACTCGTACAAGCCTTGCTGCGCTTTGGTGGTCGATTTTATATGCCACTGAATAAGCGTGGTGTCTAAGCTTTTAGCCAACTCCTCAGCCAGCATGGTTTTACCTGTGCCAGGTTCGCCTTTAATTAAAAGTGGTTTTTCGAGCATAATGGCAGCATTTACAGCTTGTTTAAGTGCGCTACTCGCTATGTAATTGTCAGTTGAATTAAATTGCACGGTGTACCCTTGTCTGGTCTGAGCAGTAAGTTATTTTGTTATAATGCCATAGTTAAGCAGCAGGTCCAATATAAGCAAAACGCTGTATGACCTCACCTTCTTTTTCAACAGTTTCTAAAAACATACTAAGTGGGCGCGCCCATATACCAAATTCACCATAAAGTGCTTGGTAAATCACAAGCTGTTCCTCGGTTTCGCTATGGGTGGCAACATGAATAACTTTATATTGCGGGCCTTTGTAGTGTTGGTATATGCCTGGTTTTAGGGAAAGTGGTTTTATTGCTGTAGTCATGTTTTGATCTCTTGTATAATTTGGCTTTGCACTTTTAATGTTAACTAATTTGCCAATACTATGAACTATATTTCTTTAGATGATTACAAAAAGGCGTGGGTTTTTCGCCACAAAGATTTACCTGTATCTGATGAAGACGCAGCAAAAATAAAGCCTATGAGCGACGAGCGCGCAGCCGTACTTTGGACAACCATGGTGAGCCGTGAGTTTGATCACCCTGATTTTTTTGAAGACACCGATTGGTGTGGTCAAGAAAAAAGCTTTAGCCAAGAAGTAGATTGGCAAGATGCGTGGGAAAATGGCGATGCGTTACCACCAGAAGCAATCTTAACGTTTTTAGATTGGGAAGCTAACACCACGGTTTATTTTTGTATGGCACGCGATAATATTATCGAAACGACGTTTGATGTATTTAAACGCAATTGGCAAAACTTTATGTTTTTAGCTGATGGCAGTTTATTGATTGGTAAAAAGCGTAATACGGTTGTGCAATTTTTAGAATCAGGTAAAGCAAAATTAGGTGAAAAGCCAAGCGCTTAAAATAGTGCGCTGCGCTTAAAAAACATTCAATACTGTGTTATAAAACATTTACCTGAATATTTTTGAGTACAGCTTTTGGTCGCTAAAAATCAGTCACTTGGTGCTCAACAGCAAGTTGAAATTTGGCAAACTGATGCACAAAAAGTGTTGTATGCACAATTGTGCAATGCGTTTTATCAGCGTGAGGTTCAGCGATTAGTTGCAGAGCCTAATGCCGATAAACTGCGCCGCCAGTTAAAAAGCCTACCTTATTATATTGAGCGAGCGGCAACGTTAGTTGCCAATGGTGACACGCCTTTTACGCTTGATGCACAAAATGGTACGTGGCTTGAAAAGCAAAAACCGACCCCACCCGATGTGAATGTTCAAGCTAATGAACTTTTTTATCAAACGTATGCCAAAGTGGGGCTTATTGTGCCCGTTATATTGCATGGCTACGATCAGGTGCGTCTTAGAATAGACAGTATCGATCAGTTAGGCGAAAATAAGCTGCATTGTAACGAGCTTGGTTGGTTTGATTTTTTAGGAAATGGGCTAGAGCAGCAAAATGCTCAGCTAATAAAGCCAAGTAAAGTGAGTTTAACCGCTGCATGTTGCGGGCATCAGTGGCAATTTTCGAAGCGTTGCATGCCACGGGTTTTATCACTACGCGAAATGCTTTTAGCGGGTAGTATTAATTGGCGCAATTTAAAGCGCCCCTTAGCGTATTAAAGTTAAGGTATTTGGAATTTAAAATAAGGAGTGTTAAATGCGTATTTTTCAAGTTGGCTTACTGTGCTTAGCACTGTTTGTACAATACAGGTTATGGTTTGGTCATAATGGTTTACAAGACTACACACGACTAAAAGGTGCAGTAACGTCACATCATCAAACCAACGAAAAACTCATTAAACGTAATAAAGTACTTAAAGCAGATATTGAAGACTTAAAGCTTGGCCAAGAAGGCATTGAAGAGCGTGCACGCAACGAATTGGGAATGATTAAACCGGACGAAACATTTATTCGTGTTTTACCGGGCAAACAATATGACAAATAAACAGACTATTGCAGCAATTGTACCTGCTGCGGGTGTTGGCAGTAGAATGCAGCACAATGCGCCTAAGCAATATATACAATTAGCCGGTAAAACCATTTTAGAACACACCTTAGCTAAACTTTCTCAATTACCTCAATTACGCACTATTGTTGTTGCCCTTAGCGACAGCGACCCCTATTTTGACGAACTCCCACTGCTTGATAATCGCATTGTGCGAGCCAGTGGCGGAAAAGAGCGAGCCGACTCGGTGCTCAATAGCTTGCTTTTTTTAGCGCCTAACCCACCTACATGGGTATTGGTGCATGATGCTGCTCGTCCATTAGTTAATATCAGTGATATAGAACGTTTAATTGATGAATGCATTAACGCTGATGAAGGCGGTATTTTAGCTAGCAAAGTAAAAGACACTATAAAACGCGGCCACACTCATGCCCTACAAACTGTGCCGCGAGATGATTTATGGCAAGCACTTACCCCGCAGTTTTTTAAATATGACGAGCTTAAAAATGCACTGCAAAACGCATTAGCAAGTGGGGCTACTATTACCGATGAAGCCAGTGCAATTGAGTGGGCGGGTAAACCGGTTAAGCTTGTAGCAGGTCGTAGCGATAATATTAAAATAACCACGCCAGAGGATTTAGATCTGGCTGGGTTTTTATTACATAAACAACAAAACGAGAGTGGATTATGATACGAATTGGCCATGGTTTTGACGTACATAAATTTGGCGGCGAAGGCCCGTTAACTATTTGTGGTGAAAAAATTGATTACCCACAGGGCTTTTTAGCGCACTCAGATGGTGATGTTGCTATTCATGCATTATGCGATGCTATTTTAGGCTCACTTGCAATGGGTGATATTGGTAAGCACTTTCCCGATACGGCAAGCGAGTATGAAAATATCGATAGCCGTATTTTACTTCGCCATGTGGTGGGCTTAGCTAAAGAACAAGGTTATGTACTTGGTAATGGCGATGTGACTATTGTTGCTCAGGCACCAAAAATGTTGCCACATATTCAAGCTATGCGCGCTAATTTAGCCAGCGATTTAAATTGCGACCTTAGCCAAATTAACGTTAAAGCCACTACTACCGAAAAGCTAGGCTTTGAAGGGCGCAAAGAAGGTATTTCGAGCCATGCGGTGGTTATTATGAGTAAAGAGCTTGCGAGTACAAAAAACGCATGAGCGATTTAAATTATTTATACGGTGCACCGCTTTCTAAAGCTGATTTTAAAACCACAGCTGAAGACTTTATGGTTGATGAAGACTTAGGTATAGAATTTACCGGCAGTGGCGAACACGTGTGTTTGCAGGTGGTTAAAAAAGGCGAAAACACGCAATACGTTGCAAAGCTAATTGCACAGCGTGCGGGTGTTTCACCGCGAGACGTAAGCTATGCAGGCATGAAAGATCGCCACGGCGTGTGCTCACAGTGGTTTAGTGTAAAAGTACCAATTAAAAAGCCTATCGATTTTAGTGATTTAAATAGTGAGAGTATTTTTATTGTGTCGCAACAGCGCCACGACCGTAAGTTACGTACGGGCTGCCACAAAGGTAATAAATTTACTATTACGCTTCGTAACGTAACCAACCCTCTTGATATTTTATGCCGTATTAATGCCGTGCGCGCAGGTGTGCCAAATTACTTTGGCGAGCAGCGCTTTGGGCATGGCGGTCATAACTTAGTTATGGCTGAAAAAATGTTTGGCGGTGAGCGTATTCGCGATAAAAAGTTGCGCGGTATTATTATTTCAGCAGCACGGTCGCATGTATTTAATCAGTTAGTGAGCCTACGTGTAAAAGAGCATGGTTTAGCTAAAACAATGCATCGTGAAGTATTTATGCTCAGCGGCAGCAATGCATTTTTTGAAGATGCAATTAATGACGAAAACATAGAGCGATTAGCCACCGGCGATATTATGATGTCGGCACCTATGGTGGGAAAAAGCGAAAAAGGCTTAACCGAACAAGAAAAAGTATGGCTCGAACCTTTCCAAACATGGTGTGATGGTTTAGGTGAGTTAGGCCTTAAAAATGAGCGCCGAATGCTGCGCTTAATTCCACAAAACTTAACCGTTGAAACACTTGATGAAACCACACTAAAACTAAGCTTTGGTTTGCCAAAAGGGTGTTTTGCAACCGCATTATTACGTGAGCTGGTGGATTACACTGATGCTAGCCCTCGAGAGCGCAAAGAAAAGGATAATGGCATAAATGAAGATACTGTTAAGTAACGATGATGGCGTAAATGCCAAAGGCATTGCGGTTTTATATCAGGCGCTTATACAAATTGCAGATGTAACCCTTGTTGCACCTGATCGCAACTGTAGTGGCGCGAGTAATTCTTTAACACTTATGAACCCGCTACGAGCGACTACACTCGAAAATGGTTTTATGTCAGTTAATGGCACACCTACTGATTGTGTACATTTAGGTGTAAATCAGTTAGCTGATGAAAAGCCAGATCTAGTTGTTGCTGGTATTAACCATGGTGCCAATTTGGGTGATGACACGCTTTATTCCGGTACTGTTGCTGCTGCAACTGAAGGTCGCCATTTAGGTCTGCCTGCAATTGCGGTATCGCTTTGCTCACATAATGGCGATCATTTTGAAACAGCCGCTGCAGTTACCGTCAATATTATTAAAGGCTTGGCTTCGCATCCGCTGCCTAAAGATCAAATAATAAATATTAATGTGCCAGATATTCCATTAAGTGAATTAAAAGGGGTGCAAGTAACACGTTTAGGTGCTCGTCATAAAGCCGAAACTATGACTAAACAAACCGATCCTTGGGGTCGTGATATTTATTGGTACGGATCGCTTGGTACCGAAAGCGATGCTGGTGAAGGCACCGACTTTTACGCAATCAATAACGGCTATGCCTCAGTTACGCCACTGAGTGTTGATATGACAGCTAAAGATAGCTTAAAGGCAGTAGGAGAGTGGTTAGCCGATTTGGAGATTAATCGTGCTCGCTAATTATACCCGCAGTGCTAAAGCGCTTTCTGACTTACTAAAGCGTGAAGGTGTTGAAGATACGCAAGTACTTAGTGCTATAGCTGATATTCCGCGCCATATTTTTATAGATGATGTGCTAAAACACAAAGCCTATGAAAATACAGCGCTACCTATTGGGCAAGGGCAAACAATTTCTCAGCCTTATATAGTAGCGCGCATGACAGAGCTACTTCGTTTAGCTGGTGTGCGTAATAAAGTGCTAGAAATAGGTACCGGCTCTGGGTATCAAACTGCAATATTGGCCAAAACGTTTACGAAGGTTTACTCGGTAGAGCGTATTAAAACACTTCAGTGGCAGGCAAAAAGACGTTTGCAGCAACTCGATTTATATAATGTAACCATGAAGCATGGCGATGGTTGGCAAGGCTGGCAATCACAAGCACCGTTTGATGGTATTATAGTGACTGCTGCGGCCTCTAAAGTTCCGCAAGACTTACTTGCTCAGTTGGCCGATGGTGGCGTGTTATTAGCCCCAATAGGTGAGAGCGATCAAAAATTAGTAATGGTTATCCGCAAAGGCGATAATTATAAAGAGCATGTTATTGCCCCCGTTAGATTTGTGCCGTTAGTACCTGGCGATATTGAATAGGAATTCATTTTGAAGTTGTTTACCAAGTTATACGATATGGCCCTAGTGTGGGCAAAACACCGTCATGCGGAACGTTACTTAGCTGCTATGAGCTTTGCAGAATCAGTTTTTTTCCCGATACCACCTGATGTAATGCTTGCACCTATGTCACTTGCGCAACCAAACAAAGCATGGCGATTTGCAAGCTTTGCCACAATAGCATCGGTTATTGGTGGAGTGGTTGGTTACTTACTTGGTTTTTGGCTATTTGAACCCGTTGTAGAGCCATTGATTGCACAAATGCACTGGCAAGAAAAGTTTGATATAGCACTAAACTGGTTTAAGGATTACGGTGTTTGGGTTGTGTTTTTAGCCGGTTTTTCGCCTATACCATATAAAGTATTTACGATTGGCGCAGGTGTTTTACAAATGGCATTTTTGCCATTTTTAATAGCATCAGCCATTGGGCGCGGTGCGCGATTCTTTTTAGTTTCAGCCTTAATGAAGTGGGGCGGAGCTCAAATGGAGCGAAAATTACGTCAGTATATTGAAATACTTGGTTGGGGATTAGTGGTATTAATTGCGCTAGCTTACTTTTTATTGCGTTAAGCGTTAAAAATATCAATTTTCTAATTTAGGGGAAAAATACAATGAATAAACAGTGTTTACTGTATGTAACTATATTTATTAGTATTTTTCTCTTTGGTTGCTCTTCTCGCCATGTTCCTGCACCTGTTAGTAGCTTAAATAATAATGTTAATGATTTAGGTCATACTGTTAACATTAATGGGGTTAGCTATAAAGTACAAAAAGGAGATACGCTCTACTCTATTGCCTTTAGTGCTGGGCAAGACTTTAGGGAGTTGGCAAAAAACAATTCAATTCCATCACCTTACACAATTTTCCCTGGGCAAAACATCTCCTTACTCCCTAAGCCCGAAAAAACAAAAAGGGATGGAAATTATACGAATTCGAGTAAAAAGTCTATAAAAAAATTACAAAAAAATAACAAAATTTTAAAGAAAGAGCTTGATCCCCCAAAACAACGAGAGTATGTTCAGAAACAAGCCAGTAACAAAATTAGTAATACTAAACGTTTGTCGAGCAGTAAAGTTAAGTGGTTTTGGCCTGCACAGGGCAAAATTACCAAACGCTTTTCTAATAAGGAAAACGGTTATAAAGGTTTACAGATTACTAATCGCAAAGGGGCTTCAGTCTTAGCTGCGGCACAAGGAACAGTGGTATACGCGGGTAACGCCCTTCGAGGTTATGGTAGTTTAATCATATTGAAACATAATGATGATTACCTAAGTGCTTATGCACATAACTCGAAATTACTTGTTAAAGAAAAGCAGAAAGTTAAGGCAGGACAAAAAATAGCAGAAATTGGTAATTCAGAATCTCCGGTCACCGCGCTTCGCTTTGAAATTCGCTACCGAGGGCAAGCTGTCAATCCTGCTAAATACCTACCCTAATTTTTAGGTATTGATAATTGCTCGGGAGAAGGCTTATGGCTAGCGCAGCAAAACTTGACAAACATACTACGACTGACGAAAAGTTCGATGACATCGATGTTGATGAAAGCACAGCTCTACTAGATAAAGTAGACGACGATGAAATCTTTGCTAAAGAAGAAGTAACTAAAAATCTTGACGCAACTCAACTTTATTTAGGCGAAATTGGTTTTTCTCCTTTGCTTAGTGCTGAAGAAGAAGTGTTTTTTTCTCGCAAATCACTTCGAGGGTGTGAAGCCTCACGTAAACGTATGATTGAAAGTAACTTACGTTTGGTTGTTAAAATAGCACGTCGTTACAATAATCGCGGCCTTGCTCTACTTGATTTAATTGAAGAGGGTAACTTAGGCTTAATTCGCGCAGTTGAAAAATTTGACCCTGAGCGTGGATTTAGATTCTCTACTTACGCTACATGGTGGATACGTCAAACAATTGAACGTGCCATTATGAACCAAACGCGTACCATTCGCTTACCTATTCATGTAGTTAAAGAGCTTAATGTCTATTTACGTACAGCGCGTGAGTTAACTCAAAAGCTTGACCATGAGCCAACAGCTGACGAAATTGCAGCTTGCCTAGATAGACCCGTTGAAGACGTTACTAAAATGCTACGTTTAAACGAAAGAATTGCATCAGTAGACATGCCTATTGGTGGCGAAAACGACAGTGTACTACTTGATATCATCCCTGATGAAAAAAGTGCTGGTCCTGAAGGCGAAGTACAAAATAATGATATTAATAAACATATTGTTGATTGGTTAGGTGAATTAAACCCTAAACAACGTGAAGTGTTAGCACGCCGATTTGGATTGCTTGGCTATGAGCCATCTACACTTGAAGATGTAGGTCGTGAAATAGGCTTAACACGTGAGCGAGTAAGACAAATTCAGGTAGAGGCATTACGTCGTCTAAAAGATATTTTGCAACAAGAAGGTTTAAGTACAGATAGCTTGTTTAATCAGTTTTCGTAACTAGTTAAATAGTTTAAGAGACTATGTGTGTTAAAAAGCCGAAGAGTTTATTCTTCGGCTTTTTTTATGCTTGTAAATTAGGTGATATAAATTACAGCAATGCTTTTAGTTTATATAACAAATCGTGCGCTTGGCGTGGCGATAAATTATCAGGGTCGATTGCGCTTAACTGCTCTTCAACTTCTGAAGGTGTACTTTGTGCAATTTCGTTATTAAAAGTAAAGGCTTGTTGCTCTGTATTTGGTGCAGTAACGCTTTGATGATTTTCAAGCAACTTAAGTTTTTGCTTTGCTTGTGCAATCACAGCTTTTGGCACACCTGCAAGAGCTGCTACTTGTAAACCAAAGCTTTTGCTTGCTGCACCGTCGAGAACTGTATGCATAAATGCAATCGTGTCGTTATGCTCTATTGCATCAAGGTGCACGTTTACAAGGCCCGTAGTTTGCTCAGCAAGTTCTGTTAATTCAAAGTAGTGCGTAGCAAACAATGTTTTAGCAGATATTTTTGATGCTAAATGATCGGCTGTTGCATACGCAAGAGAGAGTCCATCGTAAGTACTTGTACCGCGACCAATCTCATCCATTAATACTAAAGACTGCGCAGTTGCATTATTTAAAATCGTTGCTGTTTCGGTCATTTCTACCATGAAGGTTGAACGCCCTGATGCTAAATCATCGCTTGCACCAATACGTGTAAATATGCGGTCGATATTACCAATTTTAGCGCTGTCAGCGGGTACATAACTGCCAATGTGAGCCATTAAAACAATAAGTGCCGTTTGGCGCATATAGGTTGATTTACCG
Source organism: Pseudoalteromonas sp. SR43-5 (assembly GCF_014163835.1). Lineage (NCBI taxonomy): Bacteria > Pseudomonadati > Pseudomonadota > Gammaproteobacteria > Alteromonadales > Pseudoalteromonadaceae > Pseudoalteromonas > Pseudoalteromonas sp. SR43-5. The sequence goes on along the minus strand of NZ_JACJEA010000004.1, from coordinate 130,830 downwards.
CCCATGTTTGGACCGGTAATAATTAGCATTTTACGTTGGCTGTTTAATTCAACAGGGTTAGCAATAAACGGTTCTTTCATTACTTGTTCAACAACAGGGTGACGACCTTGCTTAATGCTTATATTGTCGTTATCGCACAATTCTGGTTTTGCATAATTGAGTGCGAATGCACGCTCAGCTAAATTGTTTAAAACGTCTAAATCGGCCAATGCTGCTGCCATCATTTGCAACTGCTCAATATGTGGAGCAATAAATCTAAACAGCTCCTCGTATAGTTGTTTTTCAAGCGCGAGAGCTTTTGATTGGCTACCGAGTACTTTATCCTCGTGCTCTTTAAGCTCTGGAATAATGTAGCGTTCGTTATTTTTAAGCGTTTGGCGACGAATGTAGTCGGCTGGCACTAAGTGCGCATTAGCTCTACTTACTTCAATAAAAAAGCCATGTACGCGGTTATAACCAATTTTAAGCGTACTAATGCCCGTACGTTCGCGCTCTCGCAGTTCTAATTGCTCAAGGACATCAGTGGCACCTTTGCTTAAGTTACGCCACTCATCAAGTTCACTATTGTAACCTGGAGCAATAACACCACCGTCACGAATAAGTACCGGTGGGTTTTCTATCACAGCTCGTTCTAATAACGCTTGTAAATCAGGGAGTTCAGGCGAGTGCTTGATGATACCTGCTATACGAGGATCGTTAGCGTCAGCTAACAAAGTATGCAGTGGTGCAAGTGCTTGTAGCGCACTGCGCAGGCGAGTTAAATCACGCGGGCGTGCAGTACATAAAGCTAGGCGTGCAATAACACGCTCTACATCACCAATCTCTTTTAATGATTCGTGTAATTCACCACAAAGCTGCGCATCTAAAATAGCGCTAATTGCATTTAAACGTGAATTTAGCTCGTCTTTATTACGAATTGGTGTATGAATACGGCGCTTAAGTAAGCGAGAACCCATTGGCGTTGCTGTTTTATCAAGTACTTGAGCAAGTGTATTTTCAAACCCGCCCGATAAATTAACAGTTAATTCTAAATTTTTACGGGTAGCGGCATCTAAAATAACAGCGTGTTCGTTGTGCTCAAGCGTAATTGCACGAATATGTGGCAGTGCAATACGTTGTGTATCTTTTACGTATTGCATTAGGCAACCTGCAGCAACAAGCGCGCTATGGGCTTTATCAACACCAAAGCCAACTAAATCTTTAGTACCAAACTGATCGCATAATAAGTGCTGAGCCGTATCTAAGTCGAATTCCCACTCTGGGCGACGGCGAGCACCTTTTATATGTTCAATTAAATGAACGTTTTCAAAGCTTTCGCTATACAGAAGCTCGGCTGGTGATAGGCGCTGAATAGTTGAGCTAAAGGCTTCGTCGGTATTTACTTCGACAATATTAAAACGACCAGAGTTAATGTCTAAATAAGCAATCCCGTATAGGCCTTTTTTACTTTGCCAAACGCTGGTAAGGAGATTGTCTTGTCGTTCTTGTAAAAGCGCTTCATCAGAAATTGTACCGGGTGTAACTATACGCACTACTTTACGATCAACAGGGCCTTTACTGGTTGCAGGGTCTCCCACTTGTTCGCAGATAGCGACTGACTCACCCATTTGGACTAGACGTGCTAAGTAGTTTTCTACCGCATGGTAGGGTACGCCCGCCATAGGAATGGGATCGCCGCCAGCTTTACCACGATGAGTTTGCGAAATATCGAGTAATTGAGCGGCGCGTTTAGCGTCATCAAAAAAAAGTTCGTAAAAATCGCCCATACGATAAAACAATAAAATATCGCGATGCTCTGATTTTATTTTTAGATACTGCTGCATCATAGGGGTTTGTTGTTTTATAGTGTGTGGTGCATAAAGATCAAACGACATGTATTTACCCAAAGGCTGAATATGGAATTACATCAAGAGATTAAAACACTTGCTGCGCAATTAGGCGCTATTTTAACGGATAAATGCTTATGGATCACTACTGCTGAGTCATGTACTGGTGGCGGAGTGAGTTATGCGCTTACCGATACACCTGGAAGTTCAGCTTATATCGACCGTGCATTTGTCACTTATAGTAACCAAGCAAAGCAAGATTTGCTCAATGTTAGTGCTAGTACATTAAATCAATACGGTGCTGTGAGCGAGCAAACAGTCCATGAAATGGCAGTAGGTGCTATTAAAGCAACAAACGCTAATATATCTATAGCTGTATCGGGCATTGCAGGGCCTGGCGGGGCGACAGAAGGTAAACCTGTTGGACTTGTATGGTTTGGCATACAAATTGATGACAAAGTACTGACCTTTAAACAAATATTTACTGGTGATAGGGCTCAAGTAAGACTGCAAGCTATTGTATTTGCATTAAAAAGTGTAATAGATGAGATAAAATGAAAAAATTAGCTTGATACTGTGATTTCATACAGTATACTTGTTCGCATTAGCTGGATTGGAGAACAAAATGAACGATAACAAACAAAAAGCGTTAGACGCAGCACTATCACAAATTGAACGTCAATTTGGTAAAGGCTCAATTATGAAATTGGGTGACAACAAAGCGTTAAACATTGAATCTGTATCTACAGGTTCACTAGGTATTGATATTGCCTTAGGCATAGGTGGCTTACCTATGGGACGTATTGTTGAAGTGTATGGTCCTGAGTCATCTGGTAAAACAACGCTTACTTTACAAGTTATCGCAGAAGCTCAAAAAGAAGGTAAAACATGTGCTTTCATTGATGCTGAGCATGCTCTTGATCCTGTATATGCACAAAAACTAGGTGTAAATATTGATGACCTTTTTGTATCTCAACCTGATACAGGTGAGCAAGCACTAGAAATTTGTGACATGTTAGTACGTTCAAGCGCAGTAGACGTCGTTATTATTGACTCGGTTGCTGCACTTACACCAAAAGCTGAGATTGAAGGCGACATGGGCGACTCGCACATGGGCTTACAAGCACGTTTAATGTCACAGGCATTACGTAAGCTTACTGGTAATATTAAACGCTCTAACACGTTATGTATTTTCATTAACCAAATCCGTATGAAAATTGGTGTTATGTTTGGTAACCCAGAAACAACAACGGGTGGTAATGCACTTAAGTTTTACGCATCGGTACGTATTGATATTCGTCGTATTGGTTCTGTGAAAGAAGGTGATGAAGTTGTTGGTAACGAAACCCGCGTTAAAATTGTTAAAAACAAAGTAGCGCCGCCATTTAAACAAGCTGAATTTATCATCATGTATGGCGAAGGTATTTCTAAGCAAGGCGAGTTAATTGATTTAGGTGTTAAGCATAAAATTGTTGAAAAAGCAGGTGCTTGGTACAGTTACAGTGGCAACAAGGTTGGCCAAGGTAAATCTAACTCAATTAAGTTTTTGAAAGAAAACCCAGAAATTGCAGATGAGATTGAAGGTAAGTTACGCGAAATGCTTTTACTAAAAGCAACTATTGAACCTGAAGACGGTGAAGATAAGTTAGGCGACGATCCAGACCTTTAAACTGCACCCAAATGAGTTTTTAAGCTTGATTTGACCCGAGCTTTGAAAAGCGCTAATCAGTAATGATTAGCGCTTTTTTGTTATTAAAAACTTACATCGGGTTAGATAAAATAAAAACGACACATTAAAAATGTGTCGTTTTTTAATTCAATAGAAAAAAATCTAGAGTCTTTAATTAATCAAATATATTTATAATTGCCAGTTTACAGATAGGGCGTAGTTACGAGGTGCACCGTAGTAACCTTGTGCCCAGTACAGGCTGTGCAAATATTTTTCACCTGTGGTGTTATTTACGTTGAAAGTGACTCCTACGTTATCTGTAATTTCGTAAGTGGCCATTAAATCAAGTAACCCGTATGCATCTTGGTGAGTAGTGACGCTTGCAATACCATTTGTATCTTCGACTTGAACTCGGCTAGTTGAATCCTGCCAGCGATAGTTTGCACCAAATGATAAACCATCAACTAAAGGTACTTGGTAGGTTGCGGCCACTTTAAGTTGATTTTCAGGTGTGTAATCTTTAACTAAATCATCACCATCAATAGTTAGGTTACTAAAACTTACACTTGCGCTTAAATCATCTGTTATTCGACCACTTAGTTCAACTTCAAAGCCGTTGCTGTTAATACCATCTGCTGCATAATAACGCGTATCACTAGGTAGTGAGTCGGGTAAAGCTATGGCAAGCCCTTCCTGCTTTGCATCGAAGTAAGCAAAAGTTACGAAAATTTGGTCATCAAGTAACTGTGCTTTTATACCAACTTCACTGCTTTTACCTATTACGGGAGCTAATTGGTTGGCATTAATATCAAGCTCTTTTTGCGGTACAAATGTTTCTGTGTAGCTTGCATAAGCTGATAGAGACTCGTTAAAGTCGTACACCGTGCCAATATAAGGAATAACTTCAGAGTCGCTTCTTGTTTGTTCAACACCGTAAGCACTCCCTTTTGTTTTCCAATCGGTATAACGCACACCAGCGAGCACACTTAAAGGCTCACTTAATTTAATGCGAGTAGATATGTAAGCTGATTTTTGCTCGTTAGTAATATCACTACCATCTAAGCCATCAGCAAGTGTTGCCTCTGGTACTACACCATCCCACGTTTTAAGTGATGGCATATCTGGAAAACCATTGCCTGTAGTGTAATCGTAAAGAGACTGCTCGTTGTAATCCATTTTAGCTTGGCTAACACCAAATGATAGGTCGTGCTCTTGGCCAAATAAATCAAACTTACCACTGGCATATAAATCAAATAAGTCATGCTTATCTTCGTAATCATAACGGCTAGCATAACCTGTTAAACCAAGTTCAGTATCTTTATCAGGGGTGTCGTATACGTAGAACAACTCTGAGTCTTGTTCGTTTTCGATGTGAGCATAACGTGCTCTAGCTACCCATGTTGCCGATAAGTTTTGTTCAAGTGTTACATATACTTGCTCAGCACTGTTATCCCAGTAAGACCAGTCAGCAGCAGTGCTGGTTGATTCGTCGTAATCGGTTGCTGTTCCGTCTGTATAATAAAGAGGTAGTGCACCCCACAGCGGGCTATCTGCGTCTTTTTGTTGGTTAACGTAGTTAACGCTTAATAATGTGTTGTCTGTTAATTTGCCTTCGTAGGCTAAGTAAACAATGGTTTTATCTGTTTCGTAGCGATCTAAATATGAGTCAGCTTTTTGCTTTGTAAATACAGCGCGTACAGCGTGGTCTTCATTTATTGGCGTAGATACATCTAAATCTAAACGTTTTTTATTCCATGAGCCATACGATGCTGATGCATTTGCCTGTGTTGTATAAGTTGGCTTTTTTAAAACCATGTTTACAGTTGCAGAAGGATTACCGGCGCCAGTCATTAAACCATTAGCACCGCGAACTATCTCTACACGGTCATAAATTGATGTATCAAGACTACCTTGAATAGAGCCTGAGCTTTGTGGGATCCCTAAGCCATCAACTTGAAAGTTCGTAATTTCAAAACCACGGGCCTTAAAGTAAGTACGATCTGTTTCTATTTGCTCTACTGTTACGCCTGGCGTGCTTTCAAGTACTGAGTTTATGTCGTCTAGTGAAAAGTCGTCCATTAGTGCGCGTGAAACTACCGAGATTGATTGTGGTGTTTCTTTAATTGTTAAACCTAGTTTGGTAGCCGATTGCGCTTCTTCAGTAATATAGTTTTTATGATGCTGACCATATACCGCAATTTTTTCGAGAGGTTCAGATTTTACATTTGCCTCATCAGCAAGTGCATAACCAGATAAAATTAAAGAAGTAGCAAAGCTTAGTTTAGATAAACGCAAAACTTGAGGGGACGACATAAGTTTTTCCAGTTAGTTCAAAAGAAGTGCGTAACTTAATCTAAATGATATCGATTTGCAATTGTGTTTAGTGTTTTTATCAATAATAATTCTATTTTTTTGGATTTTAGCGCCACATATAAAGATTTTAGGTACGAATTGATGAATTATATAGAACTCAATCTCGCTTATAAAAAAAGCGGCCTAGGCCGCTTTTTAAAGTAGTTAGCTTTCTAGTTATTAAAAAGAGTATTTAACAGAAAACTGTAAGCGGTCTAAATCGCCATCAACGCCGCTTTCAGTTTCACGCTCAGCATGCTTTAGCTCAGCACCAAAAGTTAGACGTTTAACCGGTGAGTATAGAATGTTAGCGCTATAGCTTTGGCTTGATTCAGTCGGATCACCAGAAATAGCTAATAAATCAGTGTTGTTATCAGCACTGAAGAATGAATATAAGAACGTTGAACGCCATTGGCTTGTCCACTTGTGCTGGTAAGCAACAAAACCAGAAGTCGAATCAATTGCATCTAGTTCATCGCCATTAAGTACTGCACCGTGAGCAACGTTTAAGCCTACGTAACGGCCTAAGCCTTTACCTTGAGTAAGCATAAATTTAAGGTTGTCTTCACCAAGGTTTATTTTACCTGATGCACTAATACCAAAAGAAGTTTCATCTGCATCAACACTGCCTACTTTATAAGTAAGTTGGCGAGCAAGCGCTGCAACCACAATGTTACCCCAATCGGCTTTGTGTGTGTAACGAGCTGTAAAGTCAGGCAATGATGCATCATCAGTTACTACCATACCGCTAGTAGTAGAAATTGTACTTTCTGGGTTTTCTAATGAAAACGACCATGCGCCAGTGGTGTATTTAATTTGCGATTGACGCACAAACACAGTGCCCTCAGCAGGGCCTACAAAATCAAGCGTTTCAGCAAGCGCCCCCACGTTTTGGAAGTTAGACCATGTTTGACCAAATAACCAACCATCGTAAGTCACAAACGCATGGCGAATACGCGGGGCGTAAGAATTTGAAACTCGCTCATTACCGCCAGCAGCCGAGGCCAAAAAGTCAATTTCAATTTTAGTATTAACGGTTTTACCGTTATCCATAACAGTGGCTGTGCCAAAGTTAAAACGTGACTCACGAGCATGCATATCAAATACAGCATCTGAGCTGTTATCATCGCCAACTGTTAAGGTACTTGGTACGTAAAAGTCACGACCTACGTTTGAGCCTGCAGGCGCACCCGCTGAATAATCACTCCACATAGAGTCGAGTTTAATGTATCCACCGTAAGTAAATTCCGTATCACCAATTTTTGCGGCAGTCGCTGCATAAGCAGTGCTTGATAGTGCACATAATACAGCGCTTGCTGCTAATGTTTTTAATGGGGTAAATTTCATTGTGGTGTCCTTTATAGGCTACTTGTTGTTTGTTGCTTTTTTTTTTTCATGTAAGGTTGTATTACTTGCTACTAGTATTACTTACGAATAAAAAAGGGTGTTAATTTGGCTTTTCAATACACATATTGTTTTCATTCGTTAAATAAAGCTTTGGCAAGTAATACCGCAAATATCTTTATTAAAGTACACAAACACTTTTGAATATGTGCAATATTTACTCAATTACCTATTGGTCTATAAGACTAAGGTTTTAGAGTTGATTAGTTTGCATTTACTTACATTTAACGCGTTGTATTATTTATGTAAAAAATTGAAAGCAGGTGGATTATAAACTACAAATGAGTAAATTGGAGTAGAGTACAACTAAGGTCTAATACTTAATAAAGTACTGCTGAGTAATCCTTGATAAAAGCTTAAGGCAAGTAATTTAAATGGAGACGAAGATGTCACAAAGTATCTATCCAGTTCCTGCGCATATTAAAGATGCGACTCTCATTGATAAAAATAAATATAATACGCTTTATAAGCAATCTATTGATGACCCAGAAAGTTTTTGGCGTGAGCATGGCAAACGCCTCGATTGGTCTACTCCTTACACTAAAGTTAAAAACACCTCTTTTGATAAAGGCCACATCAGTATTAAATGGTATGAAGATGGCTATTTAAATGCGTCTTACAACTGTATTGACCGCCACTTAAAAACGAAAGCAGACAAAATTGCGCTTATTTGGGAAGGTGATGATCCTTCTCAAAGTGAGAACATTACTTATCAAAAACTTCATGACGAAGTGGCTAAATTTGCCAATGGTTTAAAAAAACTGGGTGTACAAAAAGGTGACCGCGTAGCTATTTATATGCCAATGACCCCACAAGCGGTGTATGCAATGCAAGCTTGTGCACGTATTGGTGCTATTCATTCTGTTGTATTTGGTGGTTTTTCACCATCGGCTATTGCTGATCGTATTAGAGATTCTGGTGCTAAGGTTGTTATTACTTCTGATGAGGGACGCAGAGCAGGAAATTGTGTTCCATTAAAAGCAAATGTAGATGAAGCGGTAGCGCAAGAAACTGTAACCACAATTGAACACGTTATTGTGCATCAATTAACAGGCGGTGAAGTTGATTGGAATGAGCACGATATATGGTGGCACGAGCTAGTTGCTGACTTACCAGCACAGTGTGAGCCAGAGCCAATGAATGCTGAAGATCCTTTGTTTATATTGTATACATCAGGTTCTACTGGTCAGCCTAAAGGTGTTGTACATACTACAGGTGGCTACTTAGTTTACTCATCAATGACACATGAATACGTATTTGATTTAAAAGAAGATGATGTGTATTGGTGTAGTGCCGATGTAGGTTGGATCACAGGCCACAGTTACATTGCGTACGGGCCATTAGTAAACGGTTGTACTCAGGTTTTATTTGAAGGTGTCCCCACTTATCCAACTGCAGGGCGTATGGGCGAAGTAGTTGATAAACACGGCGTTACTATTTTATATACCGCCCCTACAGCAATTAGAGCACTAATGGCTAAAGGTGATGAGCCTACAGCTTCGTCACATCGCGATAGTTTACGTATTTTAGGTTCAGTAGGTGAGCCAATAAATCCAGAAGCGTGGACATGGTATTACGAGAGTATTGGTAAATCTAATTGCCCGATTGTTGATACATGGTGGCAAACAGAAACCGGTGGCATTATGATCACACCACTTCCGGGTGCTACTGATACAAAACCAGGTTCTGCAACACATCCATTTTTTGGTATTGCGCCTGCATTATTTGATGCTGAAGGTAATACACTCGAAGGTGCCGTAGATGGTAATCTAGTTATTTTAGATAGTTGGCCATCGCAAGCTCGAACTGTTTATGGCGACCATGAACGTTTTGAACAAACTTATTTTAGCGCCTACCCAGGAGTTTACTTTACAGGCGATGGTTGTCGTCGTGATGAAGATGGTTATTACTGGATCACAGGCCGTGTGGACGATGTACTTAATGTGTCTGGGCACCGCCTTGGTACTGCCGAAATTGAAAGTGCGTTAGTTGCGCATGAAGCGGTAGCAGAAGCTGCTGTTGTAGGTTACCCCCATGATATTAAAGGCCAAGGTATTTATGTTTACATTACGCCTAACGAAGGTATAACAGTAAGCGATGAATTAACTAAAGAGGTACGTAATTGGGTTCGTAAAGAGCTCAGCCCAATTGCATCTCCAGATATGATTCAATGGTCACCGGGTTTGCCAAAAACACGTTCAGGCAAGATTATGCGTCGTATTTTACGTAAAATCGCTGCAAATGAGCACCAACAACTCGGTGATACGTCAACGCTTGCCGATCCTTCAGTTGTCGATGAACTAATCGAGAACAGATTAAATCGTTAAATGTGCGTTAAAAACTTGATTACAAGTTGATTCTAAACGTAGTATATCGGCTGTCAGTAAAGGTTTAAAACCTAACTGGCAGCCGAATTTATTAGGAGTGAACCATGAGTCAGTTTTTAATAGCGGACGATCATCCGTTATTTCGTGAAGCACTAAAGGGCGCACTGAGCGCAAAATTTGAGGGTTTAGAGGTTTTTGAATCATCCGATTTTGACAGCACACTGCAAGTGTTAAGCGAGCAAGAGGATCTTGATATATTACTGCTAGACCTTCACATGCCAGGTAATGGTGATTTATATGGTCTTATTCGTATTAGAGAAGAATACCCAAGCTTACCTATTGCCGTTGTTTCGGGTAGTGAAGACGTGAATATCGTTTCTAAAGTAATGGGCTACGGCGCTATGGGTTTTATTCCTAAATCATCATCGTCTGATGATATTGCCAGTGCAATTAACCAAATACTTGAAGGCGATACATGGCTACCAAAAGAGCTAAAAAACAAAGTAGCTGAAATTGAAGGTGAAGATAGAGAAATAGCAGCGCAAGTTGCCTCATTAACGCCTCAACAATACCGAGTGCTGCAATATCTGCACGAAGGTTTACTTAATAAGCAAATTGCTTATGAACTACACATATCAGAAGCGACAGTAAAAGCACACATTACAGCCATATTTAGAAAACTCGGTGTGTACAATCGTACCCAAGCCGTTTTAATTGCCGCTAAATTAAAGCTCGAACCAATAGAGCAGGCATAATTTACATTTAAAAAGTTTTTAGCTTATTTATGAGCAAAAAAATGCCAGCAACAATGCTGGCATTTTTTATATGTAGAATAATTAAGCAGTTGGATTAATGCTAAGAAAACACCACGGTTTTATTACCATTAATAAATAGCTTATGCTCTGAGGCAAGTTGAAGTGCTTTACAAAACACTGTTTTTTCAACATCTTTGCCCATTTTAGCCATCATTTCGGCGGTATTAGCATGTGTAACGCTGGTTACATCTTGCAAAATAATAGGACCTTCATCAAGCTCATTATTAACAAAGTGAGCGGTAGCACCAATAATTTTTACGCCGCGCTCAAATGCTTGATGATAAGGTTTAGCACCTATAAATGCAGGCAAAAATGAGTGATGAATATTAATTATTTTACCTTCAAATCGACCCACAAATTCAGGACTTAAAATACGCATGTATTTAGCAAGACCAATAATGTCAGGATTGTAACTGGCAATTAAATCGCCTACCTTTTTATCATGTTCGCTACGGGTTAACCCTTCGTGCGATACAAGATGAAATGGCACACCAAACCCTTTAGCTAGCGGCTCTAAATCAGCATAGTTAGCAATTACAGCGAGTACTTCAATATTAAGAGTTTGTTCAAATTGCTTTAACAGCATACCACCTAAACAATGAGCTTCTTTAGTTGCCAGTAAAACTACTTTAGTTTTTTCGCCGCAATGTAGCGCAAGTTTAGCGCCTTGTGGCAACAGTGCGCGTAGTTGATCTAAAAAGTCGCTTTGTGGCTCGCCTGTAAGCTCTGTACGCATAAAAAATCGCTGCGCGTCTTTATCTACAAATTCGTTGTTACGCGTAATGTTTAAATTATTTTTATGGCAAAGCCCTGTAATTTTAGCTATTAAGCCTACATCATCAGCACATTGGGTGGTTAGTATATAGCTCATTGTCCTCATTCTTACCCTGTAATTAATCCTTTCATTATTTGTGTTTTGGCACATAAAGCAAGGGCTTTGTGAACTAATCCAATATTAATCATGTTGTTGAGTGCAAAAGAGGTAATAAAGTTAAAAAGTATTGAATAGAGGTTAAAAAAAATGCCACCTAAGTTAACAAGGTGGCATTAATAAAAGTTATCTAGGTTTGAGGTTAATTAACCCTTGGGCTCGGGAGATAAGTTTTCTTCTTGTCTTAAATACCCGGCAGCTTCTTCATCATCTTTCGCTATTGCTTGCTGAGTAGGTATAGCGCGCGTTTGTTGGTTTAGTTGATGTATTTGTGACGCATTACCTAAATCACGCTCACTGGTGATTGAGGCGATAGATTCGCGGTCTTTTAAGAATGAAATAACGTCTTTTTTGATTGCTTGTAATTGTCCTTCGTCTTTATGCATTTCCATAATGTGGCGAGGATGTTCAAGGTTTTTCATACCTGTTGCAGCAAACGTAGTAGAGATAACACGAGAAACAATAATCCAAGGCGTTATGCTACTGCGTACTAAAGTATTTTCTGAGCGGGTGCTATCGTGAATACCAGTACCTGTTGATATTTTAGACTCAGTAAAAGTGCCTTCACATTTAAAGTACACAAGCAGTGACTCAAATTGCATTTCTGCAAAAAATAGATGCGCTGTGTTTGCAAGTAACTGCGCAAATGCTTTAATAAGTACGCCTATTAGCAATAAGTGAAAGCTTGTCATTAATAGCTCACTAAATTGAATGACATGTTGGTTATTAAATGCCTGTTTAAAACTATTAATATTTGCCGCATCAATGTAATGGTAAATATTAATAAACGAATACGCTAAAAGTACAGTAAATGCTAACGCTACAATATAAAGTAAGTTACCGCTCACCAAAGCAAGTAATCTCGCGAGTGTAAAGTTTTTACCTAAGTCCATTGAGTGCAGTTTAGGCTGAATCTCTTGGATCATTTCACCTTTAAAACCGCCTTTACCTTCTATTTGTTCTTGAAGCTTAGGGTCTAATTCTCTGTAAACTCTGTTAGGTACTTCTTTATAACGGCGATTAGCCATTACTAGGTTATCGAGGTTTATGAAAATCTCGTCTGGATGAACAGACTCTTGCCAGTTTTCACGTAGTTCAGATACTTCAGCTGCAGGGGTAACTGAATTTAAACGCGCTTTAATCATGATAAAAGCAAGCGCACAGCTTAGAGTTGCTAATATAATAATTGCAATTAAGTATATTCCAGCATGAAGACTAGGCAGTTGCTCAAGCCAGCTATCTATTTCTTGTTTACTAATGTGCTGCTCTTTCATCAACCATGACATAGAAAGACCAATAGCGATGGGTAAAATAAAAGATAAAGAAATAATTTTAGCAAGCGCACCAGTACCAAGTGCTTCAATATTCTTTTCTGCATTTCGAGAGATAGGTTTACCTGTAGAGCGCCAAGAAAAAAGTACGTAAAACATTAATATTGCACTATAAACCGGAAATGCTAATTCCCCAGCTTCACCGGTAAAGCCCGACAAAGATACAAATGCAACAAGGCCATAAGCAATAAGGGCGACAAAGGTGCTTACCCATGAGCCAAATAATCGCTGGGCAACATTTCGAATAGGATATGGTAGAAACAATAGCTTAGGGATTAAGCTGTGAAGTAAGCGTGATAAAAAACCATTAGGCTCTTTAAATGTACTGTTTTTACGACCAACCAGCATTTCTTCAAGTGATTGCGCTGTGTAGGCTACTTCTTTTTGTTCTTCTTGAGCGGTTGATGCTTGCGATTTACTGTAGTTATAAGCAAGTGAAGTTGGGTGGTTTCTACCTACAAAGTATTTAAGTGTTGCATAAATACCTGCAGATAGTGAGCGAATGCCGAATGCTAAAATAAGCATGCCAAACACCATTAAAATCCAACCTGCGGTTGTATCTTCTTTCACAGAGCCCGCAGCAATAACAAGTAAACTAATACCTGCTATAGACTCAATGAGTCCTCTTAATGCTGTTACTTTACCTTCCAGTTTGAAGGGGTTTTTTAGTCCAAGATCAATCGATCCATAATCAAAAGCCATTGAATTCTCCATTTAAACAGCACCCCAATTGCAGGGGACAAAGTGTAATTAATCTGAACTTAGGATAATAAATCTATCTCAAGTAGCTTTTTTAGCGCTAAGTGCATCGAGTTTAATCGTAATAGACTTGTTGCTGGCGCGTAAGTTCGACCTACTTTTACGAAAACCTAAATAGAATTATTAATATATATTAAGTATTTATAATTGTTGTTGGTTTTTTATTATATATCAATAATCTTGTTCAGTTTAAGGTTATTTTAAAGTGATACATTTTATATTCCGACGCATGCTTAAATATAACTGGAGGGTTAATGAAGCTAATTTATGTAGACGATAATTTACCAGGGATCACTCGTAAACTTAAACATAAAAGTTGGCTTTACTTTGATCCAATCGGTAAGCAAATAAAAGAGCAAAATGTGATTGATCGTTTGAATGGATTGGCATTTCCGCCTGCCTATAAAAACGCTTGGTTTTGCCCAGAAGAAAACGGGCATATTTTAGCGACAGGATTTGATAGTAAGGGGCGAAAGCAATACCGTTACCATCCTGAATTTAGGGCGCAACAAGAAGCAAAAAAATACCAAGCATGTGGAGTATTTGGTAATAAACTCCCTTTGTTAAGAGCGCGTTTAGAAACAGACTTACAAGGCGATGAGCTTAATATTGAACGCACTTTAGCAGCAGTTGTAAGACTTATGGATTTAGGTGCGCTGAGGGTAGGTAACGAGCGTAACGTAAAGCAAAATAAAAGTTTTGGTGCGACAACATTACGAACACGCCATGCAAAACTCACGGGCAAAAATATTCAGCTAAAATATCGTGCCAAATCAGGTAAAGAACGTGAAGTAAATATAACCGACAGGGTGCTTAGCCATGTTATAAAAGACTTACAAGATTTACCCGGGCAGCATTTATTTCAGTATATAAATGAAGGTGAGCGCACAAATGTTACATCAAGTGAAATAAACCAATACATTCAGCAAATAATGGGCGAGGAGTTTAGTGCAAAACACTTTAGAACTTGGCGAGCAAGCGTTATTGCATTCAAACAATTAGCTAAAGCTAAAGGGGCGCTTAGTTTAAAAAACATGCTTGATAGCGTATCTGAGCAACTTGGTAATACTCCCGCTATAGCACGCAAATCTTATGTGCATCCCGATTTAATTACGCTGTGTAAAGAAGATGAAGATACTCAAACTGCGTGGAGAGAGTCTCTTTCATTACCACGAAAAACAAAGTACTTGAGTCGTTATGAACGTGGTTTTTTAGCTTTTTTAAAAGATTAATTGCCATAGCAACTTTACACACTTGAGCATAGTAATTACATATTCTCTAGTTTAATTTATTAACGTTTAGAATAAGATTTTTAAAAAGTCATTAAATTTCAATTGTTTATTTTGAAACTTTAATTTGGCATTACCGTTGCACCTCCAGTGTACTACTTAGTGGTAAGTACATAAGCATTTATCAACGATATTTAGCGAGGAGGTACACAGTGAAGGGGTCATTTTCAAATCAAGCGCTTACTAAAGCAAAGGGTTTTACTTTAAAAACTGCATTGTTTATTGGCATGAGCGGCTTATGCTCAGCACCAACACTCGCTGCCAATGAGCTTGAAAGTGTGGTACTCGCTAACTCTTCACTAACTACTTACAACTCACAAAAGTACGTGCAAGCAGATGACACCTACTACTTTGACCAATATTCAGCGCAGTTAATTGAACGTACAGAAAAAGCCATTAATTGGTATCAAGAAATAGTTAACAAAGGTGGTTTTACACACTTATATAACGATGAATTGCTTGAACTAGGCAGTAATAATAAACAAGTGAGCTTACTTGCACAGCGTTTATACCAAGAGCGTGACTTAAAAATTAACGTTTGCGACGAAGCTATATGCACGTTTGATAAAGATATAGAGCAAGCTGTTAAGCAATTTCAAAGCCGCCATGGTTTAAAAGTTGATGGCCGAGTGGGTAAGCGTACTTTTGCATCGCTTAATGTGCCCGCACAGCAAAAACTCGATAAATTAAAACTTAACTTTTATAGAATAACTAACTTTGCAGGCGCAAGTGATGAGCAGTATGTGTATGTAAATATTCCTGAATACAGCTTACGATTTGTAAAAGCGGGCGATGTAAAATTAAAAAATAACGTAATTGTAGGTAAACCAAGTTGGGAAACACCTGCATTTAGCGACGAAATAGAAAAGTTTGTAGTTAATCCTGAATGGCGTATACCCACCTCAATTGCCACCAAAGAAATTGCTCCAAAGGTAGCCGAGGACCCTGACTATCTTGTAAAAAATAATATTGAAATTAGAAAAAACAGCTACCTAGACTCACAAACTGTTAATCCAAGCAATATTGATTGGGACTCTATTAAGCCGTACCAATTTGATCACTTTTTAGTAAAACGTGCTGGTGAAGAAAACCCCCTAGGGGAAGTTAAGTATTTATTCCCCAATGCCGAAGCAATTTATGTTCACGATACACCAGCAAAGCACCGTTTTAGCCAAGCAAACCGAGCTTTATCTCATGGCTGTATAAGAATAGAAAAGCCTTTTTCGTTAGCGCGTGAAATTATTAAGCACGAAGGAGAAGTGCAAACACTTAATAATATGGACAGCGCACTTGCTCAAAATAGTACTCAGACGTTTTATTTAGATGAGCCTCTTCCTATTCATTTAGTTTATTGGACTGCATGGGTTGACGAAAATAAGCTGGTTAACTTTAGAGATGACATATATCAACGCGATAAAAAAGCGCTATTCAAAAATGATGAACAGTCGGTGATTGCCGCTTTATTAAAAAATAAATAATGAGAGGGTTTATGCAATTTATTCATTATATTTCTATCGCCATATTCACACTTATATTTAGCAATCATGTATTTGCTGCCGCGCCTATAAAGCCCGCGCATCAGGTAGTTGATATAAAAAACAAAGCCAGCTTTGAAGATGCAGAATTTAGCCTAAAAATTAACGACATAGTTATGCCATATTCGGTGTTTTCAGTATTTGTAATGCCCAAAGAACAAGTTGAGTTTGAAGTGCTTTTTGCGCAATCAAAAAATGCTTACACGCTAATTAACACTCAAGGGAAATCTAAGCTTACAGACACCAACCGCTGGCAATGGCAAGCACCCAAAGAGCCTGGTTTAACAACGGTAATTATTGAGTCGCCCGATAAAAAACAGCGTATGAAAATCAACGTATTTGTAAAAGTACCGGCAGACAATGTTGAAGGAGGAAAGCTCAAGTATTACCACATTGGGCACTATCCTAAACCTTCACAGATTAAAGACGCTTCACACTACATAGTGCCCGATGGCTTTGTTAAGGTAACCCCTGAAAATGAAAACGTAAAAATATCACCTCACTTTTCACTAAAGGAATTTGTTAGTAAGCAGCGAAGTAAGTACCCAAAGTATTTATTTTTACAAAATAAATTACTACTTAAACTAGAAAAAATACGCAAAGAACTGATTTTAGAAGGTATGCCGGTTAGTAATATGGTGGTTATGAGCGGTTATAGAACTCCGTACTACAACAAATCAATTGGCAATGTAAAACTTAGCCGACATGTATTTGGTGATGCTGCCGATATTTTTATAGATAACGATGGCAACTACCGTATGGATGATATAAATAATGACGGTAAGCATTCAATTGGTGACGCTAAAGCGATGGCCGATATAGTGGAGTCGTTAGCTAGACGTGAATCATTTAAATGTTTGCTAGGTGGTTTAGGTATTTATGGGCCTAAGTCGCACAGAGGCGCATTTATACATGTTGATACGCGTGGTTTTAAAGCGCGATGGGTGAGTAAGTAATTGCAACGGCTACCTCATTTAGCATAAAGCTAAACTAGCTAAGTCTAATTGTACAAGAGATTAGCTAAGCCAAGGTAGCTTGGTTTTTATAAGTCCTTTGTTTTATAACCATTTTATACCTTTACTGAGCTAGTCTTTTTTGCTTTAAACTGAGGCGCTTATATGAGCTATAAACATGGTGTGTATCAGCCGCTTTCCAATAATTAATTATTTTAATTTTGTACGAAAAGCTTTAAATATAAAGGCTGCATAAGCAGCCTTTATATTATGCTATTGCAGCATAAACGTTTCGTATTCTAAATCTTCAAATTGTTTAGAAAGCCAAAATAAGCCAACAACAGAGGTAATAATAGTTGAGAGAGCAAAGCCGTAACCATAAAACTGCGGCCCAAAAGCGATTGATAGCAAAGTTAAAACAACGTTTATTACCAAAAATAGTCCCGCTAAAAACAGGACGGTTGAGCGTTTATCTAAATAAAACAAAATATTTAAAATAGACAAAAATATAACTTGTACACCCACACCAACTACATCAATAAATAAAAGCGTTTTATAGTTTGGATCAATACCAATAAAGGTAAGTATTTGCTCGCCCCATAATAATAAGCAGGCTACGGTAATACCTTGAATTTTAAATATATCGTATAAACCGGCACGTGCAGTTTGGATCATATTATCTTTTAAATAGTAAATCTCTTCTAACGATGAACCCTCTCGAATAGCTGTGTAAAAACGGTCGTATTCTTCTACAAAGTCGGTTTCCATTTTTACTAAAAATACTGCCATACCGGGAATAATAGACAAATAGGCTAAAAATATAGGCAAGTCGTAAATTGGGCTGGCTCTTAACGTGCCAATAATTTGAATTGATGTGCTTGGTGAATACCAAAAAATGATTTTATCAGCCCACACACCAATGTTATAAAACAGACCACAAAAGAATAGGCTGTAATACACTTTTTTATTGCTTAAAAAGTCAAAGCTTATAAGTTTTTCACCTGGGTAGCGGCGAATAATCATAAACAAAAAGCTAAAAAAGAGCAGAGCTTCGCCTGCAAAAAACGCAAAAAACAAGCCGTCTAACTGCCAGTCTCTTAATAAATATGCAAGCAGTACCATAAAGGCATAACCACTTAGCATGGTAATCAAAATCAACCGGTATTCTTTCATACCCGATAGAAAAATAGCGCCAAGCCACTGATTACATAAGCTTACAAAGGCACCTAAAATTATAATCTTAGTAACAACGGGTATAGGGAGCATAGGCCATACAGCCAAGCCCACCAATAATGCGGCTATTGTTGTTATAAGTTGCGCACCAAGTAAATTAGGGAGTACTTTTGCCTCTTCTTTTTGAAAAAACAAATCTGCAATAAATCGAGTTAATAATAACTGCAAGCCACCCGTTAAAATAAGTGAAGCTGCCATCATGTAGGTAACAAGCGTTAAAAACTGAATAATAAGTACTTTAGGTAATACAACGCCTAAACTTAAAATACCAATTAGCATTAACGCTACAATAGAGAGCAGCCAAGGGCCTGAGCCTATTAAGCCCGCGTAGCCGTATGCTTCAAAAACTGAGAGCAGGGTATTTTTTTTGAGAATTTTTCGTATCTCAAAACCTATTCCGGCCATGCCATTGTATCCTTATAAAGTTTATCGTAACGGGCAAACATGTGGCTCTCGTCATAAAATTTTTGTACGCGGTCTAAACCACTTTTTTGATACTCAAGCCAAACTTGCTCATTTGTTAGCATGTTTGATATTTGTTGTGCTGTTTCGCTCGGAGAAGCAATTGAGACAACTTCACCGGCTTTACCTAATGCTTTATCTTCATCAGTTCCGCCTTCGATTATTTCGCGGCACGAGCCAACATCACTAGCAAGTACAGGCACACCGGCCGCCATTGCTTCTAAAAGTACTAAAGGCTGCGCTTCGGAAATCGAGGTTAAAGCTACAATTCCGAGCTTAGGCAAAATTTTGGTAATATCTTGCATACCTAAAAACTTTACACTGCTTTGTAAATCAAGACTGCCTACAAGTAGTTCACACTCTTTGTAATATTGCGGGTCTTCTTCATAAGGGCCGATGATCCAGCCTTCTACTTCAGGCAGCATCGATTGTGCCTCTTTAATCGCACGTATAAAGGTTTTAATATCTTTTATAGGCACTACACGTCCAATTAACCCAACAACCGGTGGTATCTGTTTTGGACGCTGATCAAGCGCTTCAATAAAGCGTACTGTTTTAATGCCATTAGGTACAACAAATGCTTTTTCTGGCGCTGCACCATCTTTTATTTGGCGCTGCCTGTTACCGTCGTATAGCGAAATGACCTTATCTGCTTCTTGGTATGTTGTTCGGCCGATTTGCTCAAAAAAGCTGATCCACATACGGCGAATAAAGCCCATCTCGGTATTTAAGTTTTTACCTAGGCTTTGCTCAGACTCTTTAATCCAACTGGCTTGAATAAGATCTATTTTTCTCTCTTTGGTGTAAATACCATGTTCGGTCAACAAAAAGGGAGTATCGCTTATTGCACTGGCACCAGATCCTAAAATACCAGCATACCCAGTAGATATTGAGTGAATAAGTTTAACTTTTGGAAGTCCGCGTGCAATTTCGGCTATTTTAAATAGCGGTTTATATAAATTGCGGTATGACCAAAAAAAGTCAATAAAAGAGGATTCATCACAAAAAGTTGAATAGTAATTGGTGAGTACTTGCCACGATGATTCACTATATAAAAAGTCGGCTTCGTTAATACCGTCTTTTTTAGCCAAAGTCTCAAATGCAAACTTTAATAACTCAGTTGGGATGGGCTCATCACAATCCCTAAAATAATTTTGTAGTTGCTGCCAAAAATCAAAGAGTTCTTTTTTATATTTAACGCCATGCTTGGCTTTTATTTCAGAAGTGTCATTTTCCACTAAATAATGAACATGCAGCTTGGTAACGTTTTCAGGCAAAGTATATTGAATCTCGCCATAATGCTCTGGTGCTCCACCTATAAAAACAAGCTCAAAGTTATAATGAGGTAACCCTTCAATTATTTGATGAACCCAGCTAGATACGCCACCACGTACATAAGGGTAAGTGCCTTCTAAAAGCAGTAAAATGTCTGCATTTTTATTACTCATGCCAATACTCCTGCAAATGACGTAATTCACTGCCCTTAGGTTGTTCTGGGAGTTCTTTTAAGTAGCGTTTACAGTCGTCAAACTTGTTCATACAAAAGGCAACTTCGGCTTTATAAGGCAATACATGGCGCCTTGCCATACCAAACTCAGTTGCTTTAAGTAGATACTCATGGGCTATTTCGTATTTGTCTAAGGCTAAAGATATACGCCCTAAAAATATAAAAGTTGCAGGTGTTTTTACGTGCTCAATACTTTGCAATGCAAGTGCTTCTGCTTTTTCTAAAACGTATTTACGCAGTGCGCCTTGTGCTAAGCCTAAATAGCTCAGTTCCCAATAAAGTTCGGCTAGCTGTTTTTGTAAATGACTCAATTTTGGCTGCTTAGTTGTAACTGCTATTTCTTGCTGATACAAACTGATTTTTTCGTTAAGTTTGGTTTCTTTACCATCAAGGGTTGAGTAGGCGAGCAAGCGAATATCATCTTCTAAATCTTTAAGTGCTAGCTTTAAAATAGGAATAGCTTGTGAGTCACTCATGTGACGAGCCGCCATTACAGCACTTAAACGCTTATTTGGCTCATTAGCGTGCTTCAAAATTGCTTTAAGTCCACCAATTGAATAGGTTGGATTTGCTGATATTGCTCTGGCTTCAAAAGGAAGCTCAGGTATTTTATGCTCCTCTATTTCTATCTCGTCATTCTTGAGAGGTTTACAAAGAGCAAATGTAAGCGCTACTACAACACCTATAATTCCAAGTACTGGTAATGTAAACAATAATAAAAACATGAGTAGCAAAGAGCTATAAGGAGTCGTTTTGTATTTTTTAGGTATAAAAACATAACTAACAATAGCAAAAAAGATGCTAGCGATAGCATGCAATAATATAGCTAAAAACCAATCAGGTGTTTCCAGTACTTCTATTAGTGCAAAGTACTGACAAATACACCCTAATATAGCCGCTACAATAATTATAATCATGAAAGTGAAACCAATCTCTTTATGTCATCTGAGCTTATAGGTAGTGCAAGTTGCTGCTCAATAACAATATCAAGCTCAGCTAAAGTGCTACCAGTGCGCTCTTTACACCAAGTGTTCATTCGGGCGATAAACCCTGCTTTTTCAAGCTCATCAGCTAATGGCATCAATAGCAGTAATACCTGATTTTGATTATCGTACAAATAAATGTCTAAACCACGGCGTGCTTCACTTAAATAACTCATAAGTTGAGTGGATTTATCAGTAATATTATTAGCTTTTATTTTTAGTAGCTGCGATGGAATGTTGTATCGTTTTGCTTCTTTATTCGCACGTTTAACTTGGCGAATAAAGTATGGATACTCTTCATAAGTCATTACTGGGTTTGTTATTTCATGGCGCAGTAGATCGCCAATATGCCCAGCCATAACTGCAAGTAGTGTAAGAGTGGTATTTTTAAGTGCAAAAAATTGTATTCTTTCAACCAAAATAGCGCCGTAAATAGTATTGTTTACATCGATAAGTGGGATTGCTATATGGTATTTACTTATACCCGATGATGCTTTTTCGTCTTTTACCGATACTAATTCTTTTTCTTCGATCATCGCTAATATAAGAGGATCGTTTTTAGCTATTTGACTCATTTTACCTATAGAGGCAAGTGGTGGCTCTAAAACACTGTCGTTTTCAACTTTATATAACCCCGCTCTTTCTAGCGAACCGTACTCAACAAACAAGTCGATTATTTTTTGCGCTGCGCTATCAAGTCTTCTTTCTTTTAATAGCCCGATAGAGGTTCTTACTGCTTGTAGTGATTCACGTAAACTTAACGTATGGCCAGCTAGCATTTGCTCAATTCTATCGTGAGATGAATTAATTAAATGATACTGACGAGTAAATGTTTCAAGACGATCTGTTACGTACTCAAGCTGAATACTTTGCTGTTGATTAGTACGCTCCCACACATCCCTAAATTCGCCTGTGATCATAATTACAATAATGTAGCCAATCATAGCGTTAATATTGAAGTCGCTTTGCGGTGATAAAATATTTGCTTGAAGTAAAAAAAGTTGGCCAACAAGCAAACATAAAATACTAATAAAGCCTTTTGAAAAGCCATAGCGTAAAGAAACTAAAAGTGGGCCAAGTACAGGCCACGAAAACCCTCCCTCAGTCCAAAATGGGTCCTGTGCGTTAAATAATACAGGCAGCCCTAAAGCAAGCGCGGTAAATATAAATACCTCAGCCCATATTTGTAGCTCAGGAACGTCTCTTGGTCTAAGGAAATGTGTTTTCACTCACTAACCTCTATATAAGAAATTAAATCGGCAATCACATCTTGTGCTGTTGCTGCAATGCTATCGCGGCCCCAGCCACTTTTAGCAATAGTACCCGTCCAAACTGGTGTGGTTTGTCCATTTACGGTGAGTGATAATGTAAGTGCAACAACAGGTTCGCCATCAAGCCCTGCTTTGTAGCGCCACTCTTCAATGCTGCCTGTTAGTACATAGTCAGCTTGTTGAGTGCTTAACCATTGCATAGCATTGTCTAAACGGTATTGATCATCCAGCGGTGGAAGCTCTTTGGTGTTTACGCGAGGTGCACGTATAAGAGTTGGTAATTTATTTTGTTGCCAAATACTGGCTAAAATATCTTCAGCACGCTCACCGGCAAGCGGTGTTTGAGCATGATTAACAAGCGGCATTAGTGCCACTGTTTTTGAAGGGCTAAGCTCTATATCATCAGCAACTCTGCTGGTGGTACATGCTGATAATAGTAATACCAAACACGGTATAATTAAACGAAACATACTCTCTCCTAACATTAAAAATGTACGTAATAACCTAATTGTAATTGTGTATCTGAGTTACCCACTTTATTACTACTTTGGTAACCCAGCTGTAATTTAAATAAATCATCGCCCAGTACAGACCAACCTGCGCCACTTGAAACTGATACATCTACTGTATCGTTAAGTGTTTGATAGCCAGTACTTATATCAAATAACCACGAAGGGCTTGCGCCTAAATAAGGAGGTTCTAATGAGCCAGTTGAAGCAAATGAAGTCCCTAGTGCAAAACGTCTAAATGGTTGAAGGTCAACTCTTAGCGGTCTTCTGCTTGCATCTGTATTTATTAATGCATTAACACGTTCAAAGTCTTGCCATTGCGCACTAAAATAAGCGTTCCAAATTGGGCGGTCTTTTAAAATGCTGTATTGGTAACGAGCATTATATTCTTGGCCGTTTATTAGTGAGCTGCCATCGCTTCTTCGAGAAAAAGACATCGCTGCTGCTGATAGCTGTACGTTTTGTCTACCATCAATATTGTAGTTAACATAGGCCGTGGCTTTATCTAGCTGAGCATAACTAAGTAGTGCTTCTGATTGGCGGTTTTCAACATTATATTCAAGCTTTAAACCTACCTGTGTTCGTGAATCCCATTGATAACGAGAGTCTATGCTAAGACCTTGGCGGCTAACTAAGCTGCCTTGGTGCGAATCTATTTTTGCATCAAAATACCAACGACCAAATGTCATTTTATCTTCTATTGCAAACAGTAATCCGTTGTTATCAAGGTTTTGCTGATTACTTAAACTTAATTTCCATTGCCCATTAGCATAAGGAAAATAAACGTTTACATCGTACTGGCTACTGTTTAAACCAGCCTCTGGCGATAGGTTTATTTCAAGCGCTCTAAAATAGGATGCGCGTGCATTTCTGAGTAAACTCAATTGCGATTCATTTGCCTCGCCAGTGAGTTCTTCGTACCAACGTTGCATGGTGGCATAGGGTTGTTTTAAATAGAGTAGGGCGTTTAGCTCATCTAGTTTGCTTAGTGAACCTTCAGCTATAAGCTGTTTCGCTTTATTAAATTCGCCGTTGGTCATATAAAGTTGTAGTTTTTGCCATGGCTCTAATTTTTGTGCAGCTCGGCGTGCTAACCACCAGTTTGTTTGGGGCTCACCAATAGTGTCGGGGGCAAGTTCTTCCATTGTGTTTAATTGCATTAAATGAGGAACAGCCATCGCGCCCGCCCAGCGAAACATTAAGCCTCTGTATGCATATTTATCTTTAGGTAAGTGTTGCAGTAAATAGTGATTAAGTTCAGCAGCATTTGCATAATATCCAAGTTGTTTCATTACATCGGCTAAGTTAACCAGTGTTGTTAAGTCACTTGGCTCTGCAATGGCCAATTTACGCAAATAAAAGTAGGCACTGTTATATGACTTTTCGTGAATAGATAGGCTAGCTAAGAGCTGCGTCCACGCATAGGAAGTGTCGCTTTGAGAATAGCGCGTTAAAATGCGGCCAATCATTACAGTGTCATGCATTTGCAGCGCTAACCAACCTTGTGCAAGCACAACATCAGAGTCATATTCGCTTAATTTAGCAGCGCGGTTTAAAGTTGTATAAGCTGAATTTAAATCACTTTGGTTTTGATACCAATTAGAAAGAATTAACCAAGCAGGGTAGAGAGCTTTATTGTAGCGCTGCTTATCAAGTTCAGCATGAATACGTGCAACTGATTTAGCATCATTTACTTGTGTGCTTAATAATGCAATTTGAATCAATTGACGGTCAGTTTGCGACTCACTTTTCCATAAATAATCAAGAAGCTCCTGAGGCCGACCTTCAAAGCGCAGTTGTTGGTAGTGCAGCATGTCGCCTACGCTCAAAGGACTTATTTTTTGTAACTTCTCTAATGCATATAGCTCATGAGCTTTGTCCTTAACTCGCATTGCCATGTCAACATTGGCGCTCCAAAACTCATCGTCAGAACTTTCATGTTTGTTTTTTAGTACTTGCAGAGCTGTAGAAAAGTCATCATCTAGCCAAAATGCGCGGGCAATCCAAAGTAAATCTTCTTCATTTTTAGGCCCTTTATATGTAGGCCACAAAGCTCTTAATGCTTTTAAATTACCAGTATCGTGAAGTACTTTTGCTTTCCAATATTGTGATAATGCACTTTTACCATTTATTTGCTCAAAGCGTTCAATATTATTTAATTCTTGCTTTGTGTTACCAATAAATTCGTTAGCTTGCATCCAATTAGCAAAGCCATTACCTTTTAGATTTCTATTTTGGGCTTTATATTCGTATATATCATTAGCGTCTTGGTATAAATATAAAGCGGTGGCATCGTTAATACTATCGGTAAGCATCGCAGGAGTTACAGCTTTGTTAGACATTAGCCATTTAAACTCTCGAAGTGCTTCTTTAGGCTTGTTTTGCCAGCGCTTTATCTTCCAATTTAATAAATGTAGCTCTTTGTCAGCTGGGCTTTGTAGTAATAGCTTTGCAAGTAATTGCTCAGCCCCTTTTGCATTTCCATTTGCTAAACGCAGGTGCATTGCTTGTGTTAAGTACTCGCTGTTATTTGGATCGGTCTTTAATAAACTTTCAATGGCTTGAGCCGCATCTTCTGTATTGCCTGCTAAGTTAGCCAAATAAAGTGTGCGTTTAATATTGGCTTGGTCGCCATAGGTTTTCCACCATGCATAAGCTTGTATCGGGTTATTTGCACCAAGTGCAGTTTCAATCGCTTTAGCTGCAATATCAGCATTTATATTTGTTTTATAAATAGCGAATGCTTTGTCAGGTTCCCCTGCGCTTAACCAGTAATCGGCTGCAAGGAGAGGCTGTTTATTTTTTTGATAGTACTGAGCAACTTTTGCATTTAACCCAACTGCTTTTGCAATAGTTAATATTTGTTCGTTCCAGTTTTTATGAGCACCAATTTTTAAAGATAACTCTTCAAAGCGGTCGTCAACTTTAGCACCGCTTGCTAGCCATAATGAGTAGAGCAGCTTTATTTCAAGTGTTGCTTTGCGCTCACCTCTAGGTAGCTTTTCAAGCTCGTTAGTAGCTTGTGAATACTCACTAAGCCCTATATGTAGCTCAACTAATTTTGCGCGTAGCTTTTCGTTGTCGGGCTCTGTATTGAGCGCTGCATTAAGGTAAGACTTCTCAAAGGTATAGTCTTGTGAAAGTGCATCATCTTCAAAAAATAAGGTATGTGGAAATAATGCATAAAGTGCAAAACAACTTACGGCTAATATCGCTAATATTGTTTTTACTGAAATTAACTGAGGGCGCTTTGTAGTATTCATTATAGTGCGGCTCCGTCGCAGTTAAGGTAACCATAAAAATCACCTGCAGGTATTTTGAAATGTGTTAATTTACCCCGATTAATACCTTTGAAGCGCTCACCCAAATTAGATACAAATTCGCAAGAACGTGCATTAATTAAATCAAGTGAAGCGGGCACCCATGCTTTAAAACTAACCGGTCCGTTAACTTGCCAGTTATTAATAACAACATTTGCAGATGCTAAATAAGGTTTTTTACTATTTTGGCTATGATCAAAGCTAAGGCGAGCTATGTTATTTATAATATGTATGTAGTCACCTTTTTCAGTTACACCAGATACACCTTCACTTTGAGCTATGTTTGGCACATCAAAATCGGTAGGCATGCGCAGAGTGCGAATGTACTTTGAGCTAAATAACCATTCATTATTACTGTTTTTTGCAAGTGCAGAAAAGTAAAAATCTTTTGCTACTTTTGCATAGTGGCTTAAATGCACCGGTGTATTTGGCCTTGCTAAAACATAATCTATGTTGTGTTTTAGAGCGTCTAAGCCCGCAAGAACTTCACCTGAATAAAAGTGATAATAAATAGTGTAAGGTTTTAACCTATATGGCTTTTCTGTTATTTCGAATGTTTCGGTTAAGCGTCTAAAGCCGTAATAAGGGCCATGCCATAAGTTTGTGTAAACATTTTCATTTAATATGGGGGCGTAAATTTGATACAGCAAATCTCTTTCAGGGCGACCGATAGGGGAGATGTGAGAAAGGCTTGGGTTATCAGCATTTACATCAGTATTACCGCCATTGACATTTAACACGCCAGCATCACGAGCCAGTTCAAGCGCTTTAGGACCAGGAGTTGCATCGCCTGACCATAACATCATCACTGTTTTTTTATTTTTAGGTGCGAGCTTGTCATTAATGTACTTTATCGAGTCGGTAATTTCTTTTTTAAGGCTAATTGTGTTGTAGCCAGGTACATCTAGATGAAAACCGTAATCAGTGTCGTCTTCATCTATTTTTTTTTGCCCAGATAGAGCAGTCCAAAAATAGGGGTGGCTATAGGTGTGTGAAGCAACTTCTACGTAAGGCAGGTTAAAAATACTACGCGCAATGCCTTCGAGTTTGGCACTTTGTTTAGAATGAATACCGCCTTCTTCAATATCAGCTTGGATCACTGATGACGTTAACGGTAGTTTGTAGTGTTTAATTATTTCATCTCGAATTACTTCTGCTGAATAAGGCTTACCTGCGTAGTGGGCAATACTTGTAAATCCATCTCCATCGATATGCAAAGTAAGCATTCGCCTGCCGCTTTCGGTGGTTGTATCTGGCACTAATATAGGTGGTAACCCCATTGCTTGAGTAAGCAATGTACGCGGATCAATAACCCATTTGCTGCCTTCCATCGGAAATGTATCAATTAGCCAAGGAGCAACCACGACTGCACCATATTTAGTTTTAGCCGCTTGTACAATTATTGTGTTATCAGCTGATTTTATTGTAATTAAAGGAGTCGCATTAGTTGCTAATTTTAGTAAATATGGTTTAACGATAGGGGGAGGTGTTGTGGATTCTCCTTTGAGCCAAGGTGCAAAGCTATCTTGTTTATATGGACCTTCAGGTAGTGTGTTTAACGACTCAATACCCATGTTAAATAGTAATTTAGTTGACTGTGGTAACTCGCCTAAAATAAGTTCTGGCACAACACCTAAATTAGCTTCAAGCCAATTGGTAAGTGTTGGGGTGTAAAATGCATCGCTTGAGGTCCACGAAATAATACCGGCATGTAAGCTAGGGTCAACCAAAGGTAAGTCGCGTTTTGCCATATCTATGTAATCAGGTATGTACCCCAAATACTCAATCATGGTCGCAAGCTTTAAGTGTACGGTAGTGTATATGAGTGGTTTTACGTTACTGTTATAAGGGATTAAAATGCGCCTAGGGATCGGCGTAATTGATGATGTGCCCCACGTTTGCAAGTGACCGTCGGTCACCCACGGATTGAAACCTGCGTCTATAATATTTTGTGCCATAGTAAGGCGATTACCGGGCTTTGCATAATCAATAACTTGGACGTTGAGGCCTAAACTTTGTGCTGTTTTTAATTGTGCGCTTAGCCAATCTTGGTCGTTTTTGTTGGTCACTTTATAGCTATTGTCGGTTGGATTGAAGTGGCTATACAAACCCTCAGCAACTAAGTCACTTGCTAAATTAGCGAGTTTAGGCAATAACTCAAATCCCCGATTGAGGATAAGGTGCTTATCAAAAGTCTCAGATAGTGAGCTTATTATGGTGACTAACCCAGCTTGTTGATCGGGTTTACTGTGTGTAGCATCTAATAGCTGATAGCTATCTAGGGTATCTAAAAATAAGCCGCTAAAGCCGCGTGCTTTTAATGCCGCAGCGCTACTTTTAATATGTTGTTGCCAATGTGCTGATGCTAAATCGGCAATATGGCTATTCCAGTTAGGGTTAACTGCGAGTGAAGACTTACTTTCAATAAACGACTCACCAACACTTAAATAAGCATAGACAGCAATATTACGCTGTTTAAACCAATTAAGTTCGTGCTCAGTCACAAGATCAGGCTGGACTACAACGCGAGAATAAAAGGTCATTTCGGCTAATGGCATCGGCGCTGAGTAGTAAAATGCAATACTATTATTCACAGGCTTTGCAAATACTTGACTAGAAATTAAAAGCACTAGGTATAAAAAATATTTCATTAGTAATTCATTTCAATTAATTTATAACTGTGGCTCAAAGTAATGCGGTCCAATTTATCTAGCTATTTGGTATTAGTAATATAGGGTTATTATATGTTAATGGAAGATTAATTTCTACATGTTAATTCAACCATATACTCAAGGGGTATAATAACATGCTGGTTTGATTAACTCACCACAATAAAACCCATTGGTTTGCCACTCGAGTTATTAAGAGCAACCTACAAACCTATACTTAGAAAAACGATAAAAGAATGTATCAATATGTTACTTACAATAAGAGCTTAGTTTTTTATTACTCACCATCAAGCAGCTCTTTTACATTTTAAGTAACCGTAGAATTGACCTTTTGGCAGACTAAACTGTGTGATATCAGCATTTGATTTACCTTTAAAGCGCTTTCCATCATTAGAAACAAACTCACAAGAACGCCCATTAACTAAATCAATTTTAGCAGGCACCCAGGCTTTAAAACTGACAGCTCCATTCACTTGCCAATTATCCATGGAGACATTAGCTGAAGCTAAATACGGTACATTGTTTTCTTGGCTGTGATCAAAGCTAAGCTTTGCTAAATCATCAGTTATATGAATGTAATTACCCTTTTGAGTGACGCCGGATATTCCTGAACTTTGAGCTACATTAGGAACATCAAAATCATTGGGAATACGTAATGTTCGAATACTTTGAGAGCTAAAAACCCATTCGTTATTGCTGTTTTTAGCAAGAGCTGAAAAATAAAAGTCTTTAGCTATTTTTGCATACTGGCTTAAATGTACTGGCGTATTCGGTCTTGCAAGTACGTAGTCTATATTATATTTCAGGGCATCAAGTCCAGCAGGTAGTTCACCAGAATAAAAATGAAAGTAAATACTATAGGGTTTTAATCTGTATGGTTTTTCTGTAATTTCAAATGTTTCGATTAGGCGCTTAAAACCATAATAAGGCCCATGCCACAAGTTGGTGTATACGTTCTCGTTAATAATGGGTGCATAAATTTGGTATAACAAGTCACCTTCAGGTCGTCCAATTGGCGATACATTTGTAAGAGTTGGGTTATCAGCTTTTACTGAAGTATTACCACCATTCACGTTGAGCACGCCAGCTTTTCTTGCTATGGCTAAAGCCTTTGGTCCTGGAACCGCATCGCCTGACCATAGAATTAATACTGTTTTTTTATTCTTTGGCGTCAGTCGTTCATTAATATATTGAATTGACCCTGAAATTTCTTTTTCTAAATCGACAGAGAGATACCCAGGAATATTTAAATTAAGTCCGTATTTCGTATCATCTTCATCTATGTTTTGTATCCCTGATAGCACTTTCCAAAAGTAAGGGTGGCTATATGTGTGCGATGCAACCTCTACATAAGGTAGTTCAAATATATCTCTTGCAACTTGCTCAAGTTCTTTACTTTGTTTTGAATGTAAGCCGTTAGGCTCTATGTCTGCTTGTATTATGGAGGAGGTTAATGGCAATTTGTACCTTTTTATTACCTCATCGCGAATTACTTCTGAGTTGTATGGCTTATCTTTGAAGTGCGCAATGCTACTAAATCCATCGCCATCTATATGCAAAGTTAACATACGCCTTCCGCTTAGAGTCGTTGTATCAGGAGCTAATATTGTGGGTAAATTTAGTACTTTTGTTAACAAGTTCTTAGGGTCTATCACCCATTTACTGCCTTCCAGTGGTAAATTATCAATTAGCCAAGGGGCTACTATTATGCCACCTAGTTTAGTCTTACTTCCTTGCGCTAGGATTTTACCATTTGCTGAACTAATGCTAATTAACGCTGTGGCGTCTGAGGTTAACTTAAGGGAATTTGGTCTGATAATTACAGGTGCTTTTGTAGTTTCACCTTTTAGCCAATCGGCAAAGTATTTAACTTCATAAGGGCCAGCTTGCGCAACATTTATATTTTCTACGCCTAAACTAGCTAGTAATTTATTTGATTGAGGTAATTCCCCTAATATTAGTTCCGGTACTATTTCTAAACCTTCTTCTAGCCATTTAATAATCTCAGTACTATAAAATATATTACTAGTAGTCCAAGAAATAATGCCGGCATGTAAACTCGGATCTATTCTAGGTAAGCTTTCTTTAGCTACATCTACATAATCAGGAATATACCCTAAGTATTCTATGATTGTAGCAAGCTTTGAATGAACAGATTTTTTAACTAATGGTGAAATATCGCTATTATAAGGAATTAATATTCGCCTAGGCACCGGTTTTATTGATGATGTACCCCATGTTTGCAAGTGGCCATCTGTCACCCATGGATTAAAACCTGCGTCTATAATCTTTTGTGCCATAGCGAGGCGGTTATCGGGCTTTGCATAATCAATAATTTGGACGTTGAGGCCTAAGTTTTGTGCTTTTTTTAATTGTGCGCTTAGCCAATTTTGGTCGTTTTTGTTAGTCAGTGTATAGCTATTGTCGTTAGGGTTGAAGTGGCTATACAAACCTTCCGCCACTAAGTCGTTGGCTAAATTAGCGAGTTTAGGCAATAGCTCAAAGCCCCGGTTGAGGATAAGGTGCTTATCAAAAGTCTCAGAGAGTGAACTTATTATGGTGACTAATCCAGCTTGTTGTTCGGGTTTACTGTGCTTGTCATCTAAAAGTTGATAGCTGTCTAGAGTATCTAAAAATAAGCCGCTAAAACCACGTGCTTTTAATGTCTCAGCGCTCCTTTGAATATGTTGTTGCCAATGTGCTGATGCTAAATCGGCAATATGACTATCCCAGTTGGGGTTTATACTAAGTGATGACTTATTTTTATTAAAGGACTCGCCAACACTTAAATAAGCATAAACAGCAATATTACGTTGTTTAAACCAATTAAGTTCGTGCTCAGTGACGTGTTCGGGCTGAACTACAACGCGTGAATAAAAGGTCATTTCGGCTAGAGGCATAGGGTATGAATAGTAAAATGCAATACTATTATTTACAGGCTTTGCAAATACTTGACTAGAGATTAAAAGCACAAGATATAAAATATATTTCATTAGTAATTCATTTTTATTAATTCATAACAGTGGCTCAAAACAATATGTTTCAATCTATCTGGTTATTTGGTACTAGGAAGATAGGGTTATTATATGTTAATAAAAAATTAATCTCTACATGTTAATTTAACCTTGAGGTCAATGTTTATACTCGCTTACAAATAATCTAACTCGCTGCAATTAAAACTAATTGACTTAAATAAAAGCAGTAAGGCTACGTGGATATTATTTATAGAGAGTGTTTTAAATAATGGATAAACGTTGGATGAATTATTTTTATTAAGACTAAGGTCTCTGCGTTATTGGTGTCTAAAATGCCGAGTTGGGATTATAATATGGCTAAGCTGACTTCTAACTAACTTGGTCCTACCTAATTTTACCTATGCTTTTCTTAATATAAGTTTAAAGCGATATAAATGAGCGAAGTTATTTTGGGCAAATAAGTAAATCTGCAAACTATATTCGTTTTGCTAGATTTTAGTTGTTGCTGCACACACACCTTTATTCACCTCGGAGAAAAAATGAGTAATTTAAGCTTGAAAAACAAATTGCTGTTACTAGCTATTTTACCGCTAATGCTACTTTTGATCAGCTTAATGCTGAGTTCTTATTATTTAGAGAATAAAAATCAGCAACAAAATTTTGAAGCATTTCAAACTAAGTTAATAAGTGACAAGCAAACGTTACTAAGTACCGAAATTGAAATTGCTAGCAAAATTGTTCGCTATCAATTAGCAAATGGCTCTGAGCAAGATGCTAAAAACGCTTTAAGAGACTTAACATTTGGCCAAGGTGGTTACTTTTTTATATACGACACCAATGGCATTAGTGTTTTTCATGCATTACTAGGTGATGCTATTGAAGGGCAAAACAAAATAGGGATGACTGACCCTAACGGTAAAAAAATAATAGTGGGCTTATTAGAGCAAGCTAGAAAAGGCGGTGGCGCTTTTAACTATCATTTTCAAAAACCAAATACCACAGGCTTAGTTGAAAAGATGGGCTATGCAGCAATGATACCAGGCACAAACTGGATGATTGGTACTGGCGCATATATGGATGATATAGACGCAGAGCTACTTAAATACCAAACAACAATGCAAGAGCACATGAATGATAAGGTAATGACCTTATTATTAATTGCTTTATTTTGGGTTGTTTTAACAATTATATGTGCGTTAGTTGCCGCAAACACAATGGTAAAACCAATACAGCGCATGGCGCAAAGCCTTGACGATATTGCAAAAGGTGAGGGCGATTTAACTAAGCGTCTAGACATTGATACTAATGATGAAATAGGTCAACTTGGCGAAGCATTTAATATGTTTGTAAATAAGCTACATGGCATTATTACTAATGTGGTTGATGTAACACACGATGTAAAAACAGCTTCTGGTGACATAAATACACAAACACGATTAATTGAAGACAAGTTACTTAATCACAATCATGAAACAGACCTTGTTGCAACGGCTATTACCGAAATGTCGGCTACTTCTCATGAGGTGGCTCAAAATACAAACCAAGTGGCAGAGTCAACTCAAGCGGCAACGCAAGAAGTTGCTAAAGCTCAAGAGTGTGTTGATATTTCACTCTGTGAGGTTTCAAACTTAATGGGCGAAATTAACCTAGCTGCTGAACAGGTTGATTCACTCAGTGATCAATCTAAAAAGATTAATAGCGTACTAAGTGTAATTGGTGGAATTGCTGAGCAAACAAACTTACTTGCACTCAATGCTGCAATAGAAGCTGCGCGAGCAGGTGAGCAAGGCAGAGGGTTTGCAGTTGTAGCCGATGAAGTAAGAAGCCTAGCAAGTCGTACTCAAGTTAGCACACTAGAGATTAGTGAAATGTTGAGTGAGCTACATAATTTAGTATCAGATGCAGTTGCAGCAATGCAAGCAAGCCAAAGTAGTTGTAATCGCTCTGTTGAATCCTCTCGTGCTATTTCAGAAAGTTTAGGCGCTGTAACAAGCTCAGTTAGATCAATTAACGACATGAGCACACAAATTGCGACAGCGGCGCTGGAGCAAAGTAGCGTTACAGAAGAAATAAACCGTAATGTATTTGCTATTCAAGAAATAGTTAATGAGCTAACTATTTCAAGTAAAACCACCTCTTCAGTTGGTCAGCATTTAGCTGGGCGTGGTGAAAGCTTAGGACACTTAGTTGGCCAATTTAAAATTTAACAAAGCTTAAAGCCCTACACTAAAAGCCGCTAATAGCGGCTTTATTTTTGTGGGCGATTTTTTATAAAAATTATTGAATTTTTTGTATGCGTTAAGGTCTATCAGCATGCAAATATACTTATACAGTGGAATAACCATGCAAAACATGCCATCAATTAAACGTTGTACTCGAGAAGAGTTAGCGCCAGAGCAAGATTTGGGGCGTTTAGTCTCTTTTTTACGTTCGAGATTAGCCATTCATGTTGATGCCAAGTTACTTCCTATGGACTTGACTTCTGCGCAATATATTGTGGTTGTACTACTTGCGAGAGAGTCGGTTAATACGCTTGCAGGACTTTGCGAATATATGGTTTATGATCGTGGCGCTATGAGCCGCTTACTAAACCGACTTGAAGAAAAAGGACTCATTATTAAAACGCAATGTGAGCTTGATAAGCGCTCAACTATTTTGTGTTTAAGTGAAAAAGGTAAAGCTCTTTGTCCTGAAATTATGCCTGTAGTGAACGAAGTCTATGCGCAAGCATTAAGTGGTTTTTCAGAGCCAGAAAAAAACCAAATAATCGACTTACTATTCAAAGCTATAAATAATCTTGATTCACTGCCAAACTCCCCCCAAAAGTAGATTATCAATAAAATAGCGATACTGTTTCAATAGAAAGTTAGCGTGCTAATTAGTTGATCTGATTGTGCGCAGAATCTAACTTTGATAATATAGTTGCCTAGGCAATTAAAGTTATCATCTTGTTAGGTTTGTTATGATTGAAAATAATTTGTTAGTACAATTACAGCAGCAATATCCAGAACATACTTTTATGCAACATCACTTAAGTGTTGTCCATAAGGGACGTTTTGCTAACGCGATTGTGTATCGATATAAAGATAATGAATTTGATTTAATTGTTAAAGATTTTAGCCAAAGCCCGTGGTTTATCCGCAAAACATTTGCACGAATGTCGGTAAATCAAGAGTACAAGGGGTTGAGCCGTTTAGCAGAGCTTAACGCAGTTGCTAACCGCTTTTGTAGATTGTCGCCGATAGCGGTTGCTTATAACTATATTGAAGGCACGCCACTGCGCGCTTTAATTCATGAAGACAAAACACTACCTGTTAACTTTTTTAGTGAGCTTGAACGTCAAGTAGCAAAAATGCATCGCAAAGGCATCGTGCATTTAGACTTGCGTAATATGGGTAATATTTTATGCGGCGCAGACGGTAAACCTTACTTTATTGATTTTCAGTCCACTATTAGCTTTTCTCGTTTTCCACGTTGGTTGCAACGCTTTATGCGAGGATCTGACATGTCAGGCGTATATAAAGCATGGAATAAATTGGGTGAGCAGCCTCTGCCACAAAAAAAGCAAGACTATTTAGAGCGCTTTAATCACGTGCGTAAACGCTGGATTTTTAAAGGTTACCCAATACAGCGTGGCTATGCGTGGGGCGCTGCACTTATTACTCAATTTGTAGATTCTGACTTAGTACGAAATATTACTGATAGACTTTAATTTAAAGCATAAAGCGTAATTTAAAAACACCTAATTCATTGTGTGATTTTGCCCATATTAGCCTAGCTAATATGGGATTTTTTTTATTATAAGTAATCCCTTTAGTTTGCTTACTTGTTGTTTAATCCCTCAAAAATAATTCCTTTTACTGTTTTTTTAATTTTTTAAAATAAATATTAGTACTGCATTTAGTTTGCCCATACAATGCGCAAAAATAGCTTGCGCATGCTTAATAAGTTCACGTTTTTTCTGCAATTTTTTATTGTTCAAGTAGACTATAAATAATGTGCGCTTTTAAATTTTAAGGTTTTAAGATGATTGAGTATCCGGTAGACCAACTTCCACAGCTCATAAATGATTTATTGCAATGCGATACAACAGAACGCAAAAATAAATTATTAGCAGATGCGCAGTTAACGCTTTCAACAGAGCACCTGTCATTACTTTTTGAGGCGATACCAAAAGAACAACGACTTGAAATTTGGCAGTTGCTTGATGAAGACACACAACACGAAATTTTTGTTAATTTAAGTGAAGATAGTTGTTTGTGGTTGCTGCAAACGCTAGAAGACACTGAGGCTTTTAAACTTCTTGATGAAGTTAATGTAGAAGAGCTACTGGAACTTGAAGAAGTTATACCAGAGCGATTTGTTGAGTATGCAAAAAAGCAACTCGATGAAGCGCAAACCAAACAATATGATTTAGCGCAGCAATACCCGCCAGAGCAATTAGGTCACTGGTTAGGTTTTGACTTTTTAAAAGTATCGGAGAAGCTAACAGCCGGTGGTGCTAAAAAATTGCTACACAAAGGTTTACCGCAATACAGTGAAGTTATTTATTTAGTAAGCCGCAAGGGTAGTTTAATAGGTGAGGTTGCGGTAAATGATTTAATAAAAGCCAGCGACACCGATAACTTAATGACATTGGCAAATCATGACTTTTCATCGCTCCATGCTGATGATGATTTATATGAAGCGGCAGAAGTGGTGATCCACAGTGAAAAAATGGCACTGCCAGTGGTTAATGTTGATAACAAATTACTTGGGCGATTAACCATTGCCTCTGCTTATGAATTACGACAAGAAATTGCTGATGAAGCAGCCGCTAAAGCCGGTGGTTTACGTGAAGACGAAGACCTGTTCGCAAGTGTGCGAAAAAGTGCTAAAAACCGTGGCATATGGTTAGGTATTAATTTAGCTACTGCCTTTTTAGCGTCGTGGTTTATCGGTTTATTTGGCGCAACGATAGAACAAGTTGTAGCACTAGCGGTATTAATGCCAGTGGTCGCTTCTATGGGGGGAATTGCAGGTAGTCAAACATTAACCGTTATTGTGCGAGGTTTAGCGCTTGGACAGGTTACAGATTCAAACCGTAATGCGTTGCTTAAAAAAGAGCTGCGTGTTGGCGCTGTAAATGGCTTGGTATGGGCGTTTGTAATCGGCCTACTTACCTTTTTATGGTTTAACGACTTAATGCTTAGTATTACGATTACGGTAGCCATATTATTGAATTTAGTGGCCGCGTCACTAGCAGGTGTTGTTATTCCGTCTATTTTAAACAAAATGAAAATTGATCCTGCGTTATCTGGTTCGGTAATTTTAACTACCGTTACCGATATTGTTGGGTTTGTTACCTTTTTAGGTTTAGGCAGTTTATTGCTTTTATAAGCCTTATACCAATTCGCTTAATTAAGTGAATTGGTATTACTAACAGGAAAATACAATGACCTTTGAAGTCATGATTTGGTGTGCAATTGCTTTGTGTATTTCACAATCGGCAATATTTTCGGGCTTAAACTTAGCGTTTTTTTCACTAAGTAGGCTTCAGCTTGAAATGGAAAGTGCAAAAGGGAACGAGTCGGCCATAAAAGTAATGGCCCTTCGAAACGACTCTAACTTTTTATTATCGACTATTTTGTGGGGCAACGTAGGTATTAACGTACTACTTACACTACTTTCTGATTCGGTATTAATGGGCGCAAGTTCGTTTTTATTCTCAACTATCGCAATTACTATTATTGGTGAAATAACACCGCAGGCCTATTTTTCGCGTAATGCGTTAAAAATGGCGAGCCTACTTTCGCCGTTAATTAAGTTTTATCAGATTCTGTTTTATATAGTTGCTAAGCCAACGGCTTTAATACTCGATGCATGGTTAGGCAAAGAGGGGATTACGTACTTTGCTGAAAGTGAGCTCAGAGGTATTATTCGCAAACACATAGAGGCTGAAGAAGCTGATGTTCAACATGTTGAGGGAATAGGCGCACTTAACTTTTTTAGCTTAGATGAAATAAGCGTAACCAAAGAGGGTGAGGTAATTGATCCAGACTCTATTATTGCTTTGCCTACTAAGCTTGATTTACCTATTTTCCCAGACCTTACATTAACAACTGATAATGAGTTTTTACGCAAACTACATAAGTCAGGTTATAACTGGGTGATCATTACCAATGAAGACGGTTGGCCTTTATTAGTGGTAGATGCTGACGGCTTTTTAAGATCAGCGTTATTTGAGCCAGATACGTTTGACCCTTATCACTATTGTCACAGACCAATAATTGTTGCTGATGAAGCGATGCGTTTAAGTGAAGTGATTTTAAAAATACGAGCTAATCATTCTTTAGATAAATCGTTTGATGGGGCCATTGATCACGATGTGGTATTAGTGTGGAGCGATGTGAAACGCATTATTACCGGCGCTGATATATTTGGTCGGTTGCTCAAAGGTATGAGTGCACCAAAACTCGAACTGCATGAAAATACAGAGAATAAAAAGCCGCTGTAAAGCGGCTTTTTTGTATTTAGTTGGATGGAGCTTTACGCCCAACCTTCGTAGCGCTTACGACGTGACAGCACTATCGTTAATATAATACCTAAAAACAGGCCTAAAAACGCAATAGCACCACCGTAAGTCAGTAGCTGGCGTTTCTCTTTTGAGCTAGCAGCTTCTTTTTGAGTGCGCTCTTGCTCTAGCGTTGTTTTAAGCTTAGTAATTTGAGCAGATAACTGCAGATTTTGATCTGTTAAAGTTTGGTTTTGTTCTTGTAGCTGTGGAAGTTCTATTTGAGCTTGACGTAGCTTTTCTTGCATAGTGCTCATTTCGCTACTTAGTGTTTTGTACTGTTGGTGTAAGCCCGCTGTTTTAGTAATAAACTTAGTTTCTATCCAGCCTTCGCGGTCTTTATCATCTTTAATTTTTATAAAGCCGTTTTCTTCATTTGATAACAAGGTTAACTTTGTTCCAGCATCTACAGAGCCGAGTAGTCGATAATTTTTACTCGCCCCAGAGCGCATAAAAGTGTATAGATTATCGATAATATAAGCGGTGTTTGCATTCGTTGAATTTGCAGGTTGTGCTTCTTGTGCATAACTCATGAATGTGGTGGCTGTTAAAAGTAGCCCTAATAAACAATGTTTTAGCATTTATCTACCTTGTTGATCTAACTGCGTCCGTTATGAACGTGATTTTTATTTCACATAAGTAGTTAGATAGTATGGATTAAATAGATCAATAGCAAGACTGATATTGTAACCCAGTACGGTAACGCAGGAGTAGTTATCGAGTCCACTAGGTTACAAGCCTCACGCTATGATTAAATTGCTCCTAGATAGAACGAAATTTAATCCACAAAGGTCATCAGGCCCTAAAATAAGGTTAAAAAATTTGCATTGTTAAGGCGCTTTGTTTATTTTGAGCACTTATTTATTTTAAAGGTAATCCGCAAACCGAATGGATACTGAGATAGAACTGAAATTTTTGGTATCAGATGCCGTTATTCCACTGATCCCCTCGTTAATTACTCAATTTGCAAAAACGGTGAAGAATAAACCGTCTCGCAGCTTACAAAATGCATACTACGATACGCCAAGCAGAGAGCTTAGAGCGCTTGATATAGGCTTTCGAACGCGTTGTTCTGACAGCGAATGCGAGCAAACTATAAAGCTTGCAGGTGAAGTGGTAGGTGGTTTACACCAACGTCCAGAGTACAATTTACCAATTGAATCAAGCCGCCCTAATTTAATGGCGTTTGATGCTGATATTTGGCCTCATGGCATGCAAATAAGCGCCATCTCAAAAAACTTGTATCCAATATTTAGTACTAACTTCATTCGTCGTACTTGGTTAATTGAAACCGAAAGTGGCGCTAAAATTGAAGTCGTACTCGATAAAGGTGAAATTGCGGCTTCGGGTAAAATTGAAATTATTAGCGAGCTAGAAATTGAGCTAGTTGAGGGCAGTCGTAATGAGCTGTTTGCATTTGCAGATATACTAGTTAGCCAAAACTGCATACGCTTAGGTTTGTATTCTAAGGCCGCGCGTGGTTATCGACTTGCTGATGAAAAACCTTTAATGCCAAGCAAATCTATTGGTTTTGTACAATTACCAAAGTCGACTACTCAAGAGCGTGCTTTAGTTGAAGCCATGAACTTTGGCATTCGCTTTGTACAAAAGCACGAGCAATGCTATTTCGATAAGCCAAGTTTAAAAACACTTAAACGCGTAACTGACGGCATCAGTTTAATCCGCCATACTTTTTGGCTATACGACGATATAGTATCTAAAGAAAGTACAGAGCACTTACGTACCGAACTTAAATGGTTATTAAGTGAATTAGCGTGGGTAGAAAACGCGATTCAATTAAAAA
Source organism: Pseudoalteromonas sp. SR43-5 (assembly GCF_014163835.1). Classification (NCBI taxonomy): domain Bacteria; kingdom Pseudomonadati; phylum Pseudomonadota; class Gammaproteobacteria; order Alteromonadales; family Pseudoalteromonadaceae; genus Pseudoalteromonas; species Pseudoalteromonas sp. SR43-5. The sequence goes on along the minus strand of NZ_JACJEA010000004.1, from coordinate 90,353 downwards.
CGTACACGTCTAAACGCCATGCTTTTTATAAAAAAATTAATGCGGCGCCAGCACTTGCTCAAGTCATTGGAGACTTAAAAGAGTTACAGCCAAGCATTGACGATATAAATGCACTGTTTCACAGCGCACGTTATAATCGTTTATTACTATCGTTAACTACCTGGTTAATCGATAAGCAATGGCGTAAAGACTGGGGGCAAGCAGAGCTTCAAGCGGCTGAGCAAAATGTGTCGTCTATTGCCAATAGGCTTTTCAATAAAGACTGGAAAAACCTGCACGAGTTGCTTCCAAAGGAGCAAACACTCGATGTCGCTTCGTATTTAAACCTACGAACTCAGCTTGAAAATAGCCTACTGAGCGGTAACTGTTTAGGATCGTTATTTGATAAAGAAGAACGCCTAGAGTTTAGATTGCCTTGGCTTGATATTTCTCATGGTATTTATGAATTAAGTACGCTTGAGTATTTAAAGCAATTATGTGCAGGGCAAGAGGACGAACAGCTTGCTAAAATCCAGTCATGGCTTGAACAAAAGTCTGAATATTTGGTCAGTGCCATGGAGCAAAGTCGCCTTGCTTCACTTGACATAGAACCTTACTGGCAAAAATAAATGATGCGCTTTTGTAATAAAATTCAGTTGCAAAAGTGTTTATTCGTTATTTTTTTATTAGTTAGTTTTAACACTTACGCTGAGCCCATATGGCATTTGTATAAAAACAAAAATGGCGTAAGTGTGTATTATCAAAGCCACAGTGATAATACCTTTGAAGTAAAAGCGCAGATGAGCGTGAAAGGCGTATCCACCAATGAGTTTTTAGAATTACTTAGTGATACCGATGCCGCACCCCAATGGCTCGAAAATATATCTCAGGTAAAGGTTATTAAGCACATAAGCCCATCAGAAAATTTAGTGTACAGTTATTTTAATTCTCCTTGGCCTATTAGAGATAGAGATAGCATTACTTATTCTTGTTATTCACAGCTGACTGCAAATAAAAGCCAATTGCTTATTAAGGCTCGCCCTAATAAGCAGCCCAAAAACAATGGCGTTATAAGAATTACTACTTTAAATGCACGCTGGCTGCTGAGTGAGGACAAAGGCCGCCTTGATATTGAGTACCAAGTATATGCTTTGCCTGATGGGGCAATACCTACTTGGCTAAGCAATAAGGTCAGATTGAAAAGTACTTACATCACATTTATGAACTTGCATCATATGCTCACAGATAAAAAATACACTCCAAAACTACCTGTAATCAAAGCAGGTCAATGCTAAATATCGAATATATAATAATTTAATGGTGTGTTGAGTAGTCTTTAACTACGCTTAAGCAATAATGACACGCTATTATTTGGAGAATTGATGAAGTATTTAGTGGCTATATTATGTTTGATACACAGCTCATTCTTATTAGCTCAAGAATATACCTTTGGTGTAGTGCCGCAATACGAGCCGCAAAAGCTAAATACTATTTGGCAACCTTTGTTAAAGCAAGTAAGTAAGCAAACAGGGGTAACAATAAAGCTAATTACAGTTGAGTCTATTCCTGTATTTGAAAAAGCCTTTGCTAATGGCGAGTACGACTTTGCATACATGAACCCATGGCATAGTGTTGTAGCATACGAAAAACAGGGGTATTTACCACTAATAAAAGATGCAGGGCGAAAGCTGCAAGGTATTTTGCTCGTAAACAAAGACAGTGATATTGATAATTTAAGCCAACTAGAGGGCGCTGAAATAGCATTCCCTGCACCTAACGCATTAGGTGCGTCATTATTAATGAGAGCTGATTTAGCATTGTTATACGGGCTAACAATAAAGCCTGTATATGTCCAAACTCATCCATCGGTATATTTAAATGTAGCACTGCACTCAACAATGGCGGGCGGTGGTGTAATGGGCACATTTAAACAACAACCAGAAAGCTTACAAAACAAACTCAAAATTCTTTATAAAACGCGTGAAATTAGTCGCCACCCAATTGTCGCCCACCCAAGGGTTGATGCTGCAATACAGTTAAAAGTGCAACAAGCTATTTTAGATATAGGGCAAAGCGCAGAGCATAAACATTTACTTGCAGGTATCCCAATTATTAAACCTAGTATTGCAACTTTAGCAGAGTATCAGCAGTTAACTCAGTGGGGCTTGCGCTCATTTTATGTTGAAAATTAGAGGGTTTCGTAGTTTAAGGGCGCAAAGCTTTATTGTTGTATTGCTTTGTGGCTTGCTTATGGCATGTCTTTTTATGTTTTACGCATTACCTGAACAAGCGCGTTGGGTAAACGATGGGCTTTCAAAGGCTGCTCAGCGTTCTTTAGCGCAGTTATCGACTTCTATAACGACTCCGTTGTTAACTAGGCAGTATGCAGAGCTATATGAAGAGATAGACAGTCAACTTCAAACTCGCCCTAATTGGAAAAGTATTAAAATTGTTGATGTTGATTCAAAAAATCAATTGTATCCGCTTGAGAATTGGGTTGGAGCAAATGAAAACGGCGACATGCTGTTATCTCAACAGGTGATATTTTTAGACAAACCGCTGGCTAATATCAGCTTGGTTGTTAATTTTACTAATGAAATTAACGAATCTTCAAAACTTCATTACACCTTAATATATATACAATTTATTATTTTAGTTATCGTTTTTATAGGTTTGGCTTGGCTGGTGGATTACAGGGTTACATCGCCGTTGAGGACGCTAAAACTTGGGTTTTCACGTTTAGCCAAAGGCGACTTTGATTGCCATATAGATAAACAACAACAAAATGAAGTGGGCAGTGTAATAAATGCATTTAATAATATGGTTGATGAGGTTGCGAATAACCATCAAAAATTAAATGCATTACGAATTCAAGCTGAGTCTGCAAGTAAAGCAAAGTCAGATTTTATGGCCAGTATGAGCCACGAATTAAGAACTCCATTAAATGCAATTTTAGGCTTAGCCCAGCTGTATGGATATGATGAGAGTGCTAATAAAGTACAAAAAGAAAACGCGAAAAGCATTTATCAAGCTGGAGAACATTTACTATTACTCATAGACGATGTGCTTGATTTAACAGCTATTGAGTCGGGTAATATGCAGTTTAGTTTTTCTTATGTGCCTATTAAAAGCATATTAGAAGAGTCAGTAGAGCTTGTCACTGAGCTTATTAAAGGGCAATCAATAACACTGCAAACTCACGGTTTTGAGTCCTTAGAAGGGTTGAGTATTTATATTGATCAGCGCCGCTTTAAACAAGTCATGCTTAACTTGCTTTCAAATGCGATTAAATACAACAAACCAAATGGCAGTATTAATATTAATTGTCGGGTGTTAAGTAATAAACAATGCGAAATAGATGTAATAGATACCGGATGTGGATTTTCTCCAGATGACATTTCTCGCCTATTTAAACCTTTTGACCGCTTAGGCGCTGAAACCAGTAAAGTAAATGGAACCGGTATTGGTTTAGTGATAACTAAGCAGCTGGTAGAGCGTATGCAAGGGTCTTTGAGCGCACAAAGCGAGCAGCACAAAGGTTCTTGTTTTACGCTAAACTTTAACAGTTTTGATCAAACTGACTTGCCAGCACAAGTGCAAGCCCCTCAAATAACACAGCAAAGCTTAAATGCGGTAACGCTTCCTACGCTTGAGGTTTTAGTGGCAGAAGATCAAGTTACAAATCAGCAAGTGTTAAAACAGCAATTAACTATGCTTGGAGTGTGCTCTACTTTTGTAAGTAACGGTGAGCAAGCTTGGGAGGCCATACAAAATAAACGCTTTGATATTTTACTAACCGACATTCAAATGCCCTTACTCGATGGGTTAGGGTTAGCCAAAAAAATACGCGAAAACACTCATTTTGATGAACTGATTATAATTGCAATTACGGCCAACATTACCAAAAACAACATAGATAATTGTTATACTTGTGGAATGAATGGCTTTTTAACAAAGCCTATTGAGCTTGTTAAATTAAAGTCGTTATTGATGGAGCATTCTCAAACTATGGTCAATACACGTTCAGAAAAATCAGATGGTGAAAATATAGCTTCAGATAGTTTTGATCAATTAGATATTACGCTACTAAAAGCAATGCTTGGTGATGATCCTAGCGTACATTGCATGGTATTTAATGCGTTTTTACAAACAGCAGGGGAGCAAATTAAATTAGCTAACGCGTATGCTAAAAGTAAAAACTATGTTGATTTAGCTTTTCAGGCTCATGCATTAAAGTCGTCTTCAAAGTCTGTGGGGGCTATTGAGTTGGCAAATATATGCCAACAGATAGAAACACAGGCAGAGAGTGAAATAGTTAAAGGTGATTATATACAGCAGCTGGAAGAGTGCTTTAACGATGTAGTCACACAACTTAAAAGCTATTGTTTACGATATGAAAAACGCACATAAAAATGGCTCTTAAAGAGCCATTTTTTGTTTTAGGTATATTAGTATTTAGCCGCTTGCCCTTTTTTGGGTAAAGCGTGCTGTATAAAGTCACGTAAATCGTTATTAGAGCTTTCTAAATCAGCGTGGCGAAGGTACATCATGTGTCCGCTTCTGTAGCCTTTAAAGCTCAAACGGTCTTTCATTTTACCGCTTGGGTCTAATTGCCATAACGTATATTTAGCGTCAAAGTAATTGGTTGCGCCATCAAAGTATCCTGATTGAATCATCACGTTTAAGTAAGGGTTTTGTGCCATTGCTAAACGTAGGTTTTCGCCTGTATTATTACCGGTTCTATCCCATGGGTGGACATTACCAAATAAGTTATATTTTACATCAGTTTTATAGTTTAGCTCTTCACGCAAGTAGTGATTAATTGCAGGAGTGAAAGAGTGTAACCAAGAGGTAAGTTCAGCCCAGTAGTCTGGGGATTCACCCGCGTCTCTTTTATCCATTCCTAAATAACGAGAATCTAAGCGACCCACAGTTTGACCACGTTCACGTAGTAGCTCTTTCCAGAAAAACTGAGTTGGAATATCTAAGTTATTTTGTTCAACAAACTTTTCTGATAAGCCTGCGTAGTGCGCCATTTTTGTAATTATGCGTCGCTTTTCATCAGCATTAATAAAGCCACCTTTAGCAAGCGCAGGGATTAACTCATTTACAGTAAACTCTTCAACTTCAGGTAATAACTCATCAAGATCTTTAGCTTGTAAATCGGCGTTAAGTGCTTTGTGATACCAAGCAGTCGCTGCAAAGTAAGGTAGGCGGTTAGCTGCTTTAATCGGACCATCGCGCTTAATACCAATGTCAGTAGGTGATACGAGAACAACACCGTTTATGTACATCCACTGACTGTTTTGAAGCTCATGAGCGAGTCCAGATACACGTGTTGTACCGTAGCTTTCACCAATTAAAAATTTAGGCGAGCGCCAGCGCTGTGCTCTATTTACAAAAGTATTTAACCACTCAGCAAGGTATTTAATATCGGCATTAACACCAAAAAATAACTCTTTTTGTTTTGCTTTGGAAGGCAGTTCGCCTTTTTCGTTTTCAAGTACGCGAGAATAGCCAGTATTTACCGGGTTTACGTAAACAATATCGGCAATATCAAGTACAGAATATGGGTTGTCTTTTACGCCATAAGGTTGAATTGGATAGCCTTCGTCATCAATTTTTAATACGCGAGGGCCAGTATAAGCAAGGTGCATCCATACCGAAGCCGAACCTGGCCCGCCATTAAAAGAAATAAGTAATGGGCGGGTTGTTCTGTCGTCAACTTTGTCACGTGTGTAGTAGGTGTATTGTAGTGTAGCAACCGCGTCGCCTTTATCATCCCATACAGGTTGTGTGCCTGTAGCTACGGTATAACTAAAACGCTGGCCATTAATTTTAGCCTTATGTTGGGTAACTACTTTGCTGTCTACATCAATACGACGTTGATTATCGGCAAGCGTGCTTGTACTAATTATTAATGCAATAACGGTTATCGGTAAACTGATAATACGACTAAGCTTCATTAGGTGTCCTTATTATTGTTGATACATCATTAAAGATAAAAATGAGTTAAATAACAAAAGTATTGAGACTAGTGGCCGATAATACTGGTTAAGTAAGGTATTAATACATTGAAAGGCGCGTATTAATCGCTTTTATAGTTATTTTGGATTTACTTTCTTTATTTAGTTAATTGCAAAATTCAGGTATATTGCGGCCTACTTGTATTGATTTTTTATACAGGCTATCACCAAAAAATCTAACGGATTACGCTTTCAAGCACATAAGTGCACTCTACACCGGATGTTTATGACTAATGCTATTGCAGTAATTGCGTGGTATTTGTCGTTTTGTGGTAAAACTAATTAAAGGTAAAGAGAAGCTTTATGCAAAGAGTATTAGTGGTTGAAGACAGTAAAGTAGTGCAGCAGGTACTTCGCCACTTAACTGCACAATACCTTGATGTGGCAATCGATTTTGCTTGGTCTTTAGCTGAATGTGCCACTTACGTAGAAAAATACGACTACACGCTTGCGTTAGTTGATTTAACCTTGCCAGATGCTCCTCACGGTGAAGTCGCAAAATATACTTTATCTAAAAAGATTCCTACGGTTGTTTTAACCTCAAAAATAGATGAGTACAAGCGCCAACAAATGCTTGAATTAGGTGTCGTTGATTATGTTATTAAAGATAATCGCGACTCTTACCATTACGCCGTTAAACTCGTTGCGCAATTGCTAAGAAACCAAGGTTGTAAAGCATTAGTAGCAGATGATTCATTACTGAGCCGCTCGTTAATGAAGCAAATGCTTGAAAAGCAATTGTTTGATGTGACAGATGCCCACGATGGACAACAAGCACTCGAAATATTAAAAGCTAATCCTGATATAAAGCTACTTATGACCGACTACGCTATGCCTTCTATGGATGGCTTTGAACTTGTTAAAGCGGTACGTAACTTTAGAGGCCGAGACGACTTAGCAATTATTGGCTTGTCGGGCGCGGGGAAACATGGCCTATCAGCGCGATTTATTAAATATGGCGCCAATGACTTTTTAACAAAGCCATTTATGAATGAGGAGTTTCATTGTCGAGTACTTCAAACAATGGAGCAACTATCGTTAATTTCAGATATTAAAGAAAGCGCGCATAGGGATCATTTAACAGGGCTTCATAATCGACGCTATTTTTATCAATATGCAGAAAAGCTCCTTAAAAGTAAAAACCAGAAAAATACTCTCGCATTGTTAGATATCGATTTTTTCAAAAATATTAACGATACATTAGGCCATGAGGGTGGCGATCAGGCTTTAAAGCAGGTTGGTTCATTAATCCGCACTACGTTTTCAAAGTTTACAGTTGCACGGGTTGGTGGAGAAGAGTTTGCCATAATATTACCTGAGATAGAGCTTGAACGTGGTCGTGAATACTTTGAAGCATTTAGAAAAAAGCTGGCTAGTTACGATTTTTCTATCAGCGATAAATCAATTAAAATTACTACAAGTATAGGCTTGGCAGACTTTCAAGACACTAGCTTGACGCAGGCAATGCGTGTTGCTGACAAAGCATTATACGAAGCTAAAAACCAAGGAAGAAACTGCGTGGTATAGCTCTGTTATATAAAGCTAAGCATGCAATTAATATATTGCACGCACCAATGTAGATAACTTGTTAAATTAACGCACCTAATTGGTGCGTTTTTTTTGTTATTTAGTTTCTGTTTTTCACTAACTTATTGTTTTAAAAAATATAAAAATAGTGGCACAAAGGTTGGATTGTTTAACCCAACAGGATAACAATAAAGAGTCCGAGGGGGCCGCTATGAAAATGATTAGTGCAATCATAAAACCATTTAAATTAGACGACGTGCGTGAAGCACTCGCTGATTTAGGAATTGAGGGGATGACAGTAGTTGATGTTAAAGGTTTTGGACGTCAACGAGGTCATACTGAGTTATATCGTGGTGCAGAATACCAAGTAGATTTTATTCCTAAGATCAAACTTGAAATTGCAACTCGTACTGAAAATTGTCAACGCGTTGTTGAAGCAATTACTAAAATTGCATCAACAGGTAAAATCGGTGACGGGAAAATTTTCGTGTACGACTTAGATCAAATTGTTCGTATCCGTACTGGCGAACTTGACGAAGAAGCAATTTAAGGGGGTCTCATGGAAAATACAATAATAGAACTAAAGTTTTCACTCGATACCTTCTATTTTTTAATATCAGGTATATTAGTAATGTGGATGGCAGCAGGTTTTGCCATGTTAGAAGCGGGCTTAGTTCGCTCTAAAAACACAGCTGAAATTTTAACTAAAAATGTCGCGCTGTATTCAATTGCATGTACGATGTTTTTATTAGTTGGCTACAACATTATGTATGTAGACAATGCCGAAGGTGGTTTTATTCCTTCAATAGGCGCTTTAATTGGCACACAAGCTGCTGATGCTGACCATTCTTTAGAATCTGATTTTTTCTTCCAAGTAGTATTTGTTGCAACGGCTATGTCGATTGTATCGGGTGCAGTTGCTGAGCGTATGAAGCTATGGGCTTTCCTTGGCTTTGCTGTAGTACTAACTGGTTTTATTTACCCTATTGAAGGTTACTGGACATGGGGTGGTGGTTTCTTATCTGAAATGGGCTTTGTAGATTTTGCAGGTTCTGCAATTGTACATGGCGCAGGTGCAGCTGCTGCACTAGCGGGTGTACTAATCCTAGGTGCTCGTAAAGGAAAATATGGTAAAAACGGTGAAATATACCCAATTCCAGGTTCAAACTTACCACTTGCTACACTAGGTACATTTATTTTATGGATGGGTTGGTTTGGCTTTAACGGTGGTTCTCAATTACTACTTTCGGATAAAGAAAACGCAACTGCGGTAGGTCAAATATTACTTAATACTAATGCAGCTGCTGCAATGGGTGCTATTGCTGCACTGTTTGTATGTAAGATACTTTGGGGCAAATCAGATTTAACCATGGTATTAAACGGTGCATTAGCAGGTTTAGTTGTAATTACTGCTGACCCACTTTCACCTTCTCCATTAATGGCATGTTTACTAGGTTTACTTGGTGGCTCATTAGTTGTGTTTAGCATTATAGCACTTGATAAAGTTAAGATTGACGATCCAGTAGGTGCTATCTCTGTACACGGTGTGTGTGGTGCATTAGGTATTATGTTAGTACCGCTAACCAATGGTGATGCAAGCTTTGTTAATCAGTTAATTGGTTTAGTGTGTATTCTTGCCTTTGTATTTGTAGCATCATTTATTGTTTGGACTGTGCTTAACAAAACAATGGGTATACGAGTAACTGAAGAGGAAGAACTAAACGGTATGGATCAACACGATTGTGGTATTGAAGCCTACCCAGAGTTTGTTTCTGTTCGAAATAGCTAATAGTTTATTTAAATAATAGTGTGTTTACATAAAGCCCTACTTCGGTAGGGCTTTTTTTGTTTCAGGGGGGGTTAACTTTTCGGATGTTAGGATATGCCCAATATGCTAAGCTCACACTCGTGAATAACCCTTGGAATAAATTACACTTAAATGGCCGACAATAAAAAAACACCTACCAGCAAACCTGCAGCTAAACGTGCTAGTAAATCGTCAAGCACGACAAAAAAAAGCACATCAAAGGGCAGTAAAAAAACAGTGAATCCCACTGTTAAACGCTCTTTTATGAGAAAAACATGGTCAGTGTTTTGGAAATTCAGCTTGGCTGTTTTTATTGCAATGGCAATGTATTTCATTTATTTAGATTCAAAAACTACACGTATATTTGAAGGTAATAAATGGCAACTTCCAGCGCAAGTGTATGCTCGTTCTATGGAGTTCTATCCGGGGCAATTTTTATCAAGCCAAGAAGTTGTGTTTGAGTTAGAGCGTCTACATTATTCATCTGTTAATAGATTAAGCAGAACAGGGCAGTTTGTTAAAACAGCAGATAGCATCAAGATTTATCGCCGTGATTTTGAATTTTATGATGGCCTTGAAGAATCACATATTATTGAACTTCGTTTTGCAGGGCAAAAAGTTGCGACTATTAAAGATAAGTTCGGCAGGCGTTTAAACTCTGCTCGCCTAGAACCTGTGCAAATAGCGCGAATTGGCAACGACTCTAAACAAGATAGAGAATTTGTACCGCTAGATAAGTTCCCAGCCATGCTTAAAGATACGCTACTGGTAGTTGAAGACCGTGATTTTTATGATCACCATGGTGTGTCGGTGTTTTCTATTTTACGTGCGCTTTATTCAAATATTAAAGCGGGACGCACCGTTCAAGGTGGCAGTACGCTTACTCAGCAATTAGCTAAAAATATTTACCTCACGCGTGAGCGTTCTTTAGTACGAAAAATAAATGAGGCCTTTATTGCCCTTATTTTAGATTATCGCTATTCAAAAGATCAGATATTAGAAGCTTACTTAAATGAGGTATACCTAGGGCAGTCATACAACCAAGGTATCCATGGTATGGGGCTTGCTTCTGACTTTTACTTTTCAAAGCCTGTAGACGAGCTTGAGTACGATCAAATTGCTCTGCTGGTGGCAATGGTTAAAGGCCCATCTTATTACAACCCACGTCGTTATAAAGAGCGCACAATGGAGCGCAGGGACTTAGTGCTGCGTCTAATGGTCGAAAATAAGTTACTTAGCACAAAAGAGTACCGTGCATCGCTTAATCGCCCAATTGATATTGCGCCAATGAAAGCCAGTTTACAAAAATCATACCCAGGCTATTTAGAGCTAGTAAACAGAGAGTTAAATGAATTATTACCTGATCAGCAAACACTTGATGCAGGCGTAAGAGTATTTACTTATTTTGACTTGCAAAAGCAAACAGCAATGGAAGAGTCGATTGAAAAGAGTTTACCGTACTTGGAAAATCGCCCTAGAACTGAAAAACTAGAAGCAGCCATGATCTCTGTTAATGTAGAAAAAGGCGGTGTTTCTGCACTTATTGCTGGTCGCGATGTTCGATATTCAGGATTTAACCGTGTTTTAGACACAAAACGTAATATAGGCTCGCTTGTAAAACCTGCCGTGTATTTAACCGCACTGCAATTGCCACATTATAATTTAGCTACTTTGCTTGATGACTCGCCAGTACAGGTCACAAATGAGCAAGGTAAAGTGTGGCAACCAGAAAATTTTGACCACCAATACCGTGGTGCAATTCCACTTTATAAAGCATTTAGTAACAGTATAAATATCCCAGCGGTTAATTTAGGCCTCGATGTAGGTGTTGATAAAGTAGTAAATACATTGAAAGGTTTAGGCGCAACAGGGGCGATAGACGAATACCCATCGCTGCTTTTAGGGGCTGTTGAAATGTCGAGTTTTGAAGTGGCTCAGCTTTATACAACAATTGCTGCAGATGGCGAATATAAAAAGCTCACTGCAATTTCGGCATTAACTGACTCTGTTGGTAAAGTACTTTATAAGCATAAAGTAAATGCAGAGCCTCGTTTTGATAAATCTGCAATGTATATGACCAAATACGCAATGAAACGCGTAACGAAAGATGGCACTGCTAAACGCTTAAATTTACACTTTCCGTCAATCCAGCTCGCTGGTAAAACAGGGACCAGCAACGATTTACGTGATAGTTGGTTTGCAGGCTTTGATCAAAATACAGTGACTGTTGCGTGGCTTGGTCGAGATGACAACAAAAGCACTGGTTTAACAGGTAGCGTAGGCGCATTAGAAGCATATATTCGTTACTTAAAACCACTTAACCCACAAGCAATAGCTGATACGCGTCCACCATCAATACGCTGGGCATTTGTAAATGAACAAACGGGTAAGCAGGCACCACCAGGATGTGGCAAGGTGATTCAGCTACCGCTTAGGGCGAGTGAGTTCGAGCCTAGGCCGCAATGCATACGTTAATTTAAGATTACTTTAAACAACAAAGCCGCTTATTTAGCGGCTTTGTTGTAAGTTGTAGTTAACGTAATAATACTTAATCAATTTGAGGGGTTAAATCTGACGTTAACTACGTTAAAAATTTGTGATATAGAACAACTAAATAACGAAATTTTTGCCTTGTTATCGACACGATTTTCTTCCCTTAAAATAGATCACTTAATTAAGCGAATTGGTATTAAGATTTAAAAAACTGCATTGATTTGGTTAAATCATTAGATAAGCGACTTAATTGCTGTGCATCTTGTAGCGTTGATTGAGCCGATGTTAGCGTTTGATCTGCTAAATTACTCACTTCTTGCGAATCATTTAATGCTTGTGTTGTTGCATTTGATTGCTGTTTAACACGCTCTGCAATTACTTCACCTTGATGTTTAATATCGCCCATACTTTGCTCTGCACTTTGCAATACTTCATTGGTTTGATTGGCTGCTTTTACTGATTGCTCCATTTTTTCAACACTTGAGCGCATTTTTTGCTGAGTGTCGTCAGATGCTTGTTGTAAAGAGCTAATAATTTGATGTATTTCTTGGGTTTGTGTTTGTGTACGCTGAGCAAGTGTTCTTACCTCATCAGCTACAACGGCAAATCCACGGCCATGCTCGCCGGCTCGCGCGGCTTCAATAGCGGCATTAAGTGCAAGCAAGTTTGTTTGATCGGCTATTTCACTGATCCCTTTACTTACTTTGCTAATTTCTTGGCTATCTTGTGCTAGTTTATCGAGCGCTTGTTGGCTCTCTGCAAATTCAATTTGGAGGTCTTGCATATATTTAGCAAGCTCCATTGTATTATCTGAACCTTGTTTCACATGAACTGCAGCATTTTGTGCGGTAAGCGTAGCTTGATGCGCTGACTCTTCAACTGCAAGTGCGTTTTGAGCCATATCGCTTAGTGCATTATAAATGGCATTGACTCGAATTTGCTGTTTTGAAACATCATTGCTTGTTTCGCTACTCGCATGTGATAGCGATTTAGTTGCGTCGCATAGCTCTTCTGTACTTGCTTTAACATCAAATAATAAATGTGAAAATGCATTAAGTAATGCATTGTAGCGCGATGCAATAATTCCCATTTCATCATTAGTGCTCGAATCGATAGTGGCATTTAAGTCGCCATTCGCGGCTCTATTAGCGGCATCAGCAAAGCGATTAATGGTATCAACAACTGCAAAATAAAAACCAATCATCAAATAAAATGCAAATAGCAAACTGATCAATGAAGCAGCTAAAACAAGATTTCGTGTCCACTGTTGAGTTTGTAGTTTTGCCTCAATAAGGCTCTCAAGGGTTGGAATGCTCTTACTAACAAGTTGATTAATACTGCTGTGAACATTGTTTGTTAGTTTAGTAAATTCTGATTGAGTTAATAGAATATCGTCTGGCTCAAGTAGTTTTTCATCTATCGCGTTTTTAAATGCACCCACAGCACTGTGTAAACTAGTTAAAGGAGGCATGAGCGCTTTGTTTACTGATTTATCTGCATTGGTGGCTACATTGAGTATTTTATCGAGTTGTTTTTCGTATAAAGGAAGTGACTTACTAAAATTTGAAAGTGCTATAAACGTATCGGGCGTAAAACGGTTACTAGCTAAAACAGTATTAGCGCTTTGCGCTGTTGAGTTTATTTGCATTATAAGTGCAGGAATTGGCGTGACTAAAGAGCGGTTTACATAAGCGCTTGCTAACTGACTGTCTAAGGCTAGATTTGATTGAATAGAAACAAGTTCAAGTACTTCATTTGCTTGTGTGTCTTTTATGTCAAAGCCGAGTGAGCGAGCTATTTTTATATTTTGATTCGTATCTCCCTGCATTTGATTTGAAAGTATAGCTCTGTAGCCTTTTAAGCCTTGCTGTTGTATTTTTGAAACAGTAATACTTTCACTTAATAACGAGACTAAAAAAAACAAACTAAGTGATAGAGGAACGAGTAAAATTCCAAACATTAAGCTGATTTTAGTTTTGTATTTTAAGTTTGCCATTAGCTGGATAGCGGGAAAAGAAAATTGGCGTAATCCTGACATAAGGCTCTCTTGTAATTTTTGTAATAGAGTAAAGGTGAATAGACCTTGTTATGCTTAATTATCATTCATTTATAGTACACTACAAATAAAAAAAGCCCTTTCGGGCTTTTTTCAATCTTTAGTCTTAATTACATACTTAAAAACAAGTGGTTACAAATGTATAAATAGTAATTATTAGCTTAAAGTTTAGCAAACGAGCGTTCTGCTGCCGCTATTGTGTCTTTTACTTCTTGTTCAGTATGCGCAGCACATACAAAACCAGCCTCAAATGCTGATGGAGCAAGGTACACGCCTTCTTCAAGCATAAGGTGGAAAAAACGTTTGAAGCGCTCTAGGTCACACTCAGTTGCTTGCTTGTATGTCGTTACTTTTTCAGCATCAGTAAAAAAGAATCCATACATGCCGCCCGCATAGTTAGTTGTTAGCGCAACACCGGCTTTTTTAGCACCAGCTTCAAAGCCTTCACAAATTGCTTTTGAAATAGCTTCTAACTTATCGTGAAGGCCAGGCTCACTTAATAGCTCAAGTGATTTTAAACCTGCAGCCATTGCAATAGGGTTACCAGAAAGAGTACCAGCTTGGTAAACTGGTCCTACAGGCGCAATGTAATCCATTATTTCAGTTTTACCACCAAACGCGCCAACTGGCATGCCGCCGCCAATTACTTTACCTAAACACGTAAGATCTGGTTTAATGTTGTAATAAGCTTGTGCACCGCCAAGTGCAACACGAAAGCCTGTCATTACTTCATCAAAAATAAGTACTGATTTATATTCGTCACACACATCACGCAAACCTTCTAAAAAGCCAGGCACTGGTGGAATACAGTTCATGTTACCGGCTACTGGCTCTACAATAATACAGGCAATTTCGTCTGCGTATTTTGCAAAAATAGCTTTTACTTCATCTAGGTTATTAAACGAAACTGTAAGTGTATGCTTAGCAAAGTCTTCAGGAATACCTGGAGAATTAGGTACACCCATTGTTAGTGCACCAGAGCCTGCCTTAACTAATAACGAGTCAGCGTGACCGTGGTAACAACCTTCAAATTTTAATATTTTATCGCGACCGGTAAAGCCACGTGCTAAACGAATTGCACTCATTGTCGCTTCAGTGCCTGAGCTAACCATGCGTACTTTTTCGATTGATGGAACTAGCTCTTTTACTTTTTCAGCCATTAATATTTCGGCTTCAGTTGGTGCGCCATAGCTAAGGCCATTTTCTACAGCTTCGTGTACAGCTTGTTTAATTGCAGGGTGATTATGGCCCATGATCATAGGCCCCCAAGAGCCAACATAATCAATGTAACGATTACCGTCGGCATCAAATGTAAACGCGCCTTCTGCTTTTGTAATGAATAGTGGCGTACCGCCTACACCATTAAAAGCACGAACTGGTGAGTTTACGCCACCAGGAATAGAAGCTTGGGCGCGTTCAAATAAGTCTTGGCTAATTGTCATGAAAAATCCTATAAATTGTCACTTAAAAGGGGGTTAGCTGTCGCGTTTGCGGCTAAACCAAGGTACGTCTACTTCATACTTATCGACTTTGTTTTCTACGCCGAGTGTTAAAGCAAACAGTGCCATACGAATTAATACGCCATTTTGTACCTGGCGGAATATTGCTAAATTGTCGTTACTGTTTAAGTCGTTATCAAGCTCGTTGGCTTCTAAGCGACTATCACGTGGAAGAGGATGCATTAATACAGAGTTAGGCTTACAGTGAGCGCTGTAGATAGATTGGCTAATCCTAAAGCCGCCACGGTATTTATTTGCTTCTTCTTGCGAAGGAAAACGCTCTTCTTGAATACGTGTTTGGTAAACAATATCGGCTGCTAAATTGCCTTCCATCTTATTTACTAGCTCAATTTTATGGCCGGCATTTTCTACTGCATCTAAAATGCTTGTTGGCATTTGTAAGCCGTCAGGCGCGACCATCGAAAACTTTACATTTTTATAATGGCACAATAGTTTAGATAAAGAATGCACTGTGCGGCCATACTTTAAATCGCCCACAAGCGCTATATGCATACCATCAATATTTTGACCAAAACGATGTAATTCGCGCTCAATGGTTAATAAGTCAAGTAATGCTTGAGTAGGGTGCTCATTTGGGCCGTCGCCGCCATTAATAACCGGCACAGTACAGCCGTCAGCAAATTCACTTACTGAGCCTGCATCAGGATGGCGCATAGCAACAGCGTCAGCATAAGCTGAAATAACGCGGGCGGTATCGTAAAGAGACTCACCCTTAGCAAGGGCTGAACTTTGCATACCTGTAGTTTCACGTACACCACCGCCAAGTAAGTTAAAGGCGGTGCCAAAGCTAACTCGTGTACGAGTGCTTGGTTCAAAAAACAAATTAGCTAAAATAGCGCCTTCTAGCACCGTAGTTTGCTTTTGCTTTTTAGCATAAGGCTCCATTTTTTTTGCTACTGCAAAAATACGTTCAATGCAGTCTCTGTCTAGCTGATTTACAGACAGTATATGCTCACCTTGGAAACTTAACATGGGGTTATTCCTAATCAATCAAATGGGCGCGATAATCCATAAATGGAGCACGCAATCGCGCGTGTTAAAGCAAGTATTGTAAATTGCAGCGAAGTTTAACATGCGCCGCAAAGCTTATAAATTAGGTTTT
The DNA here is from genome assembly GCF_014163835.1 of Pseudoalteromonas sp. SR43-5. Classification (NCBI taxonomy): domain Bacteria; kingdom Pseudomonadati; phylum Pseudomonadota; class Gammaproteobacteria; order Alteromonadales; family Pseudoalteromonadaceae; genus Pseudoalteromonas; species Pseudoalteromonas sp. SR43-5. Next base: position 73,843 of record NZ_JACJEA010000004.1, on the reverse strand, counting down.
ATTACCGCAAGTGCCACTATGATGAGCAACGCAATAACTGGGAGCTCATTAAAAATACGGTAAAAGCGGTCTGTCTTAGTGTTGCGGTCATGTTTAAAGTCATTTAATAACTTAAAACAGTAGCCGTGGTATATATATAATATGATTACCAGCACTAGCTTATAGTGCAACCACATACTGTATCTAAACCAATCACGACCATATTCAACAATGGTTAATACACCAAACACAGCGGTTAATACAGCAAATGGGGTAACGAAATAAAGTAGTCTGCGCTCCATAACTTTTAACATAGAGTTGCATGATCTTTCCTCGCTCATAGCGTGATATACAAATAATCGAGGCAAGTAAAAAATACCGGCAAACCACGCAATCATAAAAAATATGTGGAGTGTTTTATAAATCAATAATGCGCTCATAATAGTCCTATTTTTTAAAGTAAGCTGTTACGAATGGTTAAAATATGATGAATTTGATCCCAGCGTAATAGCCCCATAATTTGTTGATTATCTAAAAGGTTATAAACGTAAAGCGCGCCACTTCTTTTATCTTTTAGGATATCGAAAGCATCGGCTAGGGTGGCCTGACTACTGATGCCCTGCAAGCTAATATAATTTATATTTATTGTTTCATTAGACATTAGCGTTAAATCGTATTCAGCGAGACGATAGCCATTTTCTTCGTCAAAAACAATTAACGGAGTTTGGCTATCCATGGCATCTAATGTGCTTTTTATTTGCACTTTGTCGTCTGAATAAAGCAATTTAAAGTCTTCATCCATATCATCCATTATCCCCACTTTTTGTAATGCTTCGGTAGCGGGAGATACATGGTACGGTAATCCCTGAAAATCTAGTTGCTGCAAAAATATGGAGCGATTTCCAAAAAACTGTAATGCTGTTACATAGGCCGTGGTGATCACAAGCATAGCTGGAACAATTATTTCAGGTGACGATGTAAGCTCCATGACCGTTGTTAAAGCAGCTAGTGGTGCATGCAATGTGGCGGCCATTAATCCGGCCATACCTAAAACTCCATAAGTACCCGCTATATCAGTGCCAGGACTAATAAACTGAGCAAAAAAAGCCATTAGAGTGCCAATTAATACGCCAAGCCCAATTACCGGACCAATTAAACCACCAGGTATACCCAAACCGATAGCAAACAATGTAGCAAGTAGTTTAGCGATTAAAATAGTTGTGAGTAGCTTCACGTCATCAGGAGATTCAACCGCGATAGTTATTGCGCTCATACCAGAGCCCATAGCATGAGGCACTGCGTAAGCTATTAAGCTGGCAATGCATCCTGCAATTAATAAACGAGGGAACATACTTAAAGGTTTAAATGTTTTAATAATTAGCATTAAGTTTTGATTAAAGCTAAATGCAATAGCACCCAGCGCCATACCGCATAATATTAAATAAGGGTAATGCCAACCACTCAATGGCGCTATGGTAATGAGTGCAAGCTCTGAGCCTTCACCAAAAACAAACTGTGTTGCCAGTGCGCCAGTAACAGCGGCAAGCATGATAGGTACAAATATATGTACTTTATATTCACGAAGTACCACTTCCATTACAAAAATAACGGCTGCAAGTGGAGTATTAAACGACGCGGCTATGCCTGCAGCTACTCCACAACCACTTAGAGTACGCATGGCATTATGCGGTAAATGTAGCTTATCTGCCAAAATACTCGCCCCCGTTGCGCCCATATGCACGGAAGGACCTTCTCGGCCAACTGAAAAACCGCTAATGAGAGCAAGTGCGCCACCAACAAATTGATTAACCGTATTGTATAAAGGCATTTGCCCGTAGTGACGTTTAATTCTGTGTATAACAAAGGGGATACCCAAGCGGTAATGTTTAAACCCAGTAAAGGCAGCAAACGTGGCTATTAGTAATGCAGCAACTAAAGGCATTAGTACACGTTCAAGTGTTGGTAGGGTAGTAAAGTCGTCAGGTGTTTCTAAAAATAAGCTTTGGAAAAACAGAATGGTTAAGCGAAATAAAATAATAAAAAATGCAGCAATTAATCCGGCAACTACGCCTAATAAGCATAATTGTACAGATGTTTTAGGTTTTGCCAGCCGACGCCTGAGTTGCTCAAGCCACATGCATAATTCCTCGCTGTATTTTTCAGCAGCATTTTAGCAAAAGAGTTTAGCTAAGTCCTTGTGATTTTGAAATTTTCGTAACTTATATTAACAATTTGCAGTGAAGATTAAGACCTATTGCCTATAACTAAAATATTTAATGAGTTTATAGCGTATAAAGGTCGCTTTTAGTTTGCTTAAGTATTATTTTAGCTAGTTAATGTTTGGCCACTTTTTTACTAATTTATAGATATAACTTAGAGGAAAGAGTTGTTTTACTATACTTGATTAAAACACTCGGGTATTAGATAATCACGCCATTGCGATATTGAGGGTTTTAAAATGTCTGAAGAATTACCAATTAAGTTCAGCGATGCGGCTGCTGTTCGTGTTAAACAGTTAATCGACGAAGAAGAAAACCCAGACTTAAAACTGCGTGTTTATGTAACAGGCGGTGGTTGTTCTGGTTTTCAATATGGTTTTACTTTTGATGAAAAAGCGAATCCTGGCGATTTAGAAATTGTAAAAAATGGTGTAACACTCGTTATTGATCCAATGAGCATTCAATATTTGGTTGATGGTGAGGTTGATTACACTGAAGGGTTAGAAGGCGCACGCTTTTTTGTATCTAATCCAAATGCGACAACAACCTGTGGTTGTGGTGCAAGCTTTAGCGTTTAACAGCCAAACGCTAAATAGAATAAAGCCGCTTTTGCGGCTTTTTTAATGCCTATAAATCAGTTGGTGCGTATTCGGTAATTTGCATTATCAATACAAAAAAGCCGAGTACAAAGGCTGAAAACGCTAAAATATACATAAAGCCTTTTTTACCTTGTTTAATTGGTACGCCGTTGTGGCGCAAAAAAAAGTACCAACCTAAACACAACACGATAGGTAATAAAAAAAGAAGTCTGAACATTACTTGGCCTTTTTAGTGCAAATTATTGCTTAATAATAAACGTGTAACATTAAAAAGGAACAAATATGTTATAAATATTTTTAAGCTGTTTTATGAAGGTAATATTATTTTTTTAATATTTTCTGATAACTTAGGTCAAATATTCAGTGTTTATAAATGTTCGTTCAGGTTGATTTTGTACCGAGTATGTAATTAATTATTTAACCAAAGTGTTAATAGTATATAATGTATCCAAGAATGAGACGGGCAAAATTTCATTCTCAATAAAAACAAATCTTTACCATATTATTAGCGTAGTTTTTAGCTGTGTTGGTGGAGTGAGTAGCAACACATGCTTTATTAAGCAATAGCTTGCTATTGAAAGTATGACTGCTTACCTGCCTACGGCTATTGATGGAAACTACTGCTTTAATGGGTACGTCAAATCATCTAGTAGGAGATGTAAAATGATGGGCAAAACAGTTTCTTCTGAAGAAAATGCAAAGCTAACAAAGTGGCTTAAAACTAAGCGCCATGAAAAGGGTCATACAATGCGAAGCCTAGCACAAGTGCTTGGAACGCCTCATTCATTTATCGGCAAGATTGAAAATCAAGAACGCCGTTTAGATGTCATTGAGTTTGTTCGCTATTGTACAGCTCTAGAAGTTGATCCACATGAAGCACTTAGCTTGCTAAAAGTAGATTAACTCAATAATTGCTTAGTACACTTTAAAGGGCACTTGATAGTGCTAAGCAATATGTTAATGCAGGGATGCATTAAATATTTTTGTGGTAATTCTTCTCAAGCTCATACAACTTATGCCTAATCAGATATAAAAATATCAACGAAGGTAAAACCATTAAGGCTGTTAAAATAAAGAACAGCGACCAATTTCCCATTAACCAATCATCAATTACTACACCACTGTAGCTTGAAAGCAATGTTCGTCCTAAATTCCCTAATGACGCCAGTAATGCATAGTGCGTTGCACTAAATGCTCTATCGCATAACATCGATATAAAGGCCACCATAGCGACCAACGACCACGCTTGCGTAAAGCCATCAATAACAATAGCAAAGGCATACAGCCTTAGGTCAGGGCCAACTAAAGCAATCCACGAGAAGGCTAAGTTTGAAGCAGCCATTGCAATACCACTTACAAATAAACCCTTAACAATGCCATATTTTTGATTAAATAAACTGCCAACAAAGGTAAATATGATTGTAAGTACCGCTGTACCTACCTTCGAAAATGTAGCTATATCGCTATTACTAAAACCAATTTCTTTATAAAACACAATCGACATGCGCCCTAAAAACGCTTCGCCTATTTTAAATAAGAAAATAAACGCAAGTAATGCTAGTGCTGTTTTAACGCCATTTTTAGTAAAAAAAGCTCTAAAGGGATCAATAACGGTTACCGCAAGCCACGCAACAGTTTTTGTTAAAGGAGTTTGTTTTGTAGAGGACAGTTTTTCAAGGTACACACGCTCAAGTTCAGCATGTACTGCTTCGCGGTTAGTTTCGGGCTCTTTTGCAAACAGTGCTCCACTCATTAACAGCAGCATTACGGCAGCTAAAAAGTAATAAATTTGTGGCCAGTCGAGCGAGGGTATATCGGCCATGTAAAATGGAATGGCGCCTAAAAGTGCATAACCTGTCCACCAACCCGAAGTTGCCATTGCGGCTGCAGCGGTTGCTTTGTGTGATTCGCTTTCGCTTAGGGTGTCTATTCTAAAGGCATCAATAGCAATGTCTTGAGTAGCTGAAGCAATGGCGATTAATAAACAAATCGCAGCAACAATTGCCAAATTAGCTTTTAAATCAAGCCCTGCTAATAGCAAGGTGCCAATAAAAATAAAACTTTGGCAAAATAGTATCCAACTGCGACGTTGGCCTAGCCATTTATATAAAATAGGAAGTTTTGTACGGTCAATGAGTGGCGACCACAAAAAGTTTATGCTGTAAGCGCCAAATACAATGCCAAATAGGCCAATCATACTGCGACTTAGCCCTTCATCTTTTAGCCAAGCAGACATAACAGAGCCAATTAAAACCCACGGAAAACCGCTACTCATACCAAATATGAAAATGTGGATTAAGCGTTTGTCTTTAAAGTAAGAAAAATATTCGCTAATAGAGAGAGATTTGCTCATAGGGCCTTCATTGGCTTTGATGCAGAGCAGCTAAGCTGCTCTTAAAAAATTATAGTGGGACTTGTTCAAGCACTTTAATATTTAAGATGACAACAGGTTTTTTAGGTACGAAATCGTAGCCAATTTTTTCATTAAAACCGGTTTCAACAGTCATAATTTTATCAAGCGTGTCGTAACCATCCATTACGCTACCAAATACTGCAAAGCCCCAATCTTTCCCTGGATTTAAGTGATCGTTATTATCCATATTAAAAAAGAATTGGCGAGTTCCTGAGTGCGGTTGTCTATCTTGATAGGCCATAGCAATGCTATACATATCGTTTTTTAAACCGTTACCGCTTTCATTAAAAATAGGGTCATTTTCATGTAGGCCATCATAGTCTTTATCGTAACCGCCACCTTGAATAACAAAGTCGCGATCATTTTCTACATCGCGCTCAATACGGTGAAAAACGCTGCCTTGATAACTTTTGTCTGACACGTAAGTTAAAAAATTATTGACTGTGATGGGCGCTTTAGAGCGATCCAGCTCAACCACGATGCTACCCATTGACGTTACAATTTCTACGCGTGGAAAAATGTTGTCCTTTTGCACAAAGCGGCCTTCTTGGGCTGCTAAGCTACTTACACTAAAGAATAGGCCTAAGCAGATTAAAAAAAGTCGTCTCATAGTTAACCTTCTAAAAATTCTATTAATTCAGGGTCAGATACAATGCGGGTAATAACTTGCTCAGTCAACTTATTGAGCTGACCTTCTATTTTTGCTCGCTCATGACTAAATGGGCCTTCTAAATCAGCACTGCCTCTATACACTTTACTAAAGTTACTTGAGGCGCGAATAACACGCACGCCAAGTTCTATGTGGGCTTCGCTGGTATGGCTCACTAGCTTTTCGGTTACAACAGCTTGCAATGCATGAATATCTACTTCAAAGCGAACAGTTGCTAAGTTAGAAATACTGGCTCCATTGCGGCTAAGGGCGCTGTCTAACACACTTTTAATAGAGCTGGTAATGCCTTGGCTTGCAAAGGTTTTAGTTTTGTCTGACTCAATAAGTTTAAGTGTTGATGTATCGCCACGTAAATCAATTACACTAGTACTTAAGCTACTATTTATAGTGCTAATTTGACCATTTTTATAAACAGGGTTAAGTATTACTTGGCTAGGCTGATTCGCGCAGCCAGCAAGTATCAGTAATACACAACACCCAATTATAATGTTTGTTAATTTCATTTATAGCATTCCACTATTTTTTGTTGCACTTAAAACGACAAACTTTTTGTTTGAACCTAGCAACTTACAGTTGCCAAACATACGGTTTAATTTATCATGATAATCTAAATGACGATTACCAATAATACGCAGCTCGCCGCCTTCTTTTAAAGTATCTTTTGCTTGTTTAAACATTTGCCAAGCAATATGGTCGGTAACGGCCTGAGCTTGGTGAAATGGAGGGTTACAAAGCACCATATCTACACTGTCTCTTTCAAAGCCTGTTAAACAGTCGTTTTCGATGAACTCGCAGTTATCAAACTTATCGCCTAGGTTAATTTCTACATTTAACCGAGCCGACTCTACTGCCATGTAAGACTCATCAACAAAAGTAACTGATGCATTAGGGCAACGAGCAAGCGTCATTAATCCAACAACTCCGTTACCACAGCCTAAATCAATAATGCTTTTAGCTTTTGGTGTTTCTGGTAAGTAGTTAAAAAAGAAGCGTGCACCAATATCTAACGAATCACGCGAAAACACATTTGCATGGTTTGTTATATTAAACTCAGTACCTTCAAGCTCCCACGTTACAGGGAAATCTGCTGCTTTATATCCGCCTTTAGCTGTACTTAATATAAGGCGGGATTTTTTAACTGCTAGGCTAGTTTTTGTTTCACCAATAAATTGCTCAAATGATTTTATTGTTGAGTTATGAATTTCTTTTGTTTTACCTGCAGCAATTACTGGCGTACCAGGTGCAAGGACTTCACTGAGCTCACTTAACTGAAACTGTAAAAAACCTACATTACGAGGGATTTTAATAAGTACTAAATCAACATCCTGCGGTAATGCAGACAAACTATCTAATTGTGTGAAATCTGCTGTAGGCAGTTTGTTTTCTTGTAAGTTATAAGCCGCAGCTTGGTGGCTAATATAAGAATCGTTAACTGAACAAACCGTTAACTTATTAAAATAACAAGCAAGTGCACCAAAGCTATCGTTTAAAATAAGCAATGAGCGACAATCAGGGTGATGTTCGTTAACATAATTGATAAGGTACTCATCTGCCGAATCCCACGCTTGTAAGCTGCGGTTTTTTTGATCCAAAGGAAAGCGTTCAAGAGTAAAGGTTTTATCGCCTAGCTGGGCTTGCGTCGTCATAATGGTTCGTTGATCAGTAATCTAATGTAGGTAAATTCTAACATGCAACGGCAAAACGCCAACCCCCAACAGTTACCAAATGGCTTTTCTTATCAAAGTAGGGCACTTAGTGCACAAAAAAGCCTCGATCTATTTTATTATTTGCAAAAAAACCTACGTTGGCAGCAACCCGATGTAACTGTTTATGGTAAAACGGGGCCTATTCCACGGCTACAATGCTTCATGAGCGATTTAAATATTGAATACGGCTATTCAAGTAGTAAGCAAATAGTAGAGCCATGGGATGAATTGTTACTTAATATGAGAAGGCGTTTAGAGGCGCACTTAAATCAGCCTCTAAACTCATTACTCGTTAATTATTACCGAGATGGTAATGATACGATGGGCTGGCACAGTGATGATGAAATAGAGCTTGGTGATAAACCAACAATTGTGTGTGTCTCGCTAGGAGCTGATCGGGTTCTAAAGTTAAAGCACAAGGCGAGCAATAAAGTAACCGACTTAAAATTACAAAGTGGCAGCTGTTTAATAATGAATGGACATAGCCAGCGAGATTATCAACATGCAATACCTAAACAAACAACGCTTGCACATCCTCGAATAAGTTTAACTTACCGATTTATTAAGGACATTAAACAAAAGCAATTTAGTTAGCCAAGCGCTGCGTTAAATTGTTATAGTAAGTGTATAAATTAGCTAATTAAAACGGTCTTTTATGTCAATGCAGCAACAGATCCAAGAAAAAATAAGCAACGCTATTGCGTGTAAACATTTAAACGTAATTAACGAAAGCCATATGCACAGTGCGGGCACTGAATCACACTTTAAAGTAATAGTGGTTAGCGAAGGTTTTACAGGTAAACGTTTATTGCAGCGCCATCGTGAAATTAATGAAATTCTAAAAGATGAATTAGCAAATCATATTCATGCACTCGCAATTCATACATATACACCCGATGAGTATACAGAGCAGGGCGGCGAGGCACCTGATTCACCTAATTGTATGGGCGGCTCTAAATTAGCTTAAATAATTAATAGCGATTTGATTGTTACACTTGTGGTTAACTGATCAGATCAGTGTTTTTAGTATTAGCCTTTAAACTAGCGCTAATTTTTATTGTAAAAGATATAGGATGATCAATGGTCATTAAGCCTAAAATTCGTGGATTTATCTGCACAAACGCACATCCAGCTGGTTGTGCAGAGCATGTTCAAGAACAAATTAACTATGTAAAACAACAAGGCGCATTAAAAAATGCACCAAAAAATGTATTAGTTATTGGCGCATCAACAGGCTACGGCTTGGCTTCGCGCATTACAGCAGCGTTTGGTGGTGGTGCTAAAACATTAGGTATTTTCTTTGAAAAAGAAGGTACAGAACGCAAAACAGGCTCTGCTGGTTGGTACAATACCGCTGCTTTTCAAGATGCAGCAGACGAAGCAGGCCTTTGGTCTAAAAATATTAATGGCGATGCGTTTTCTAACGAAATTAAACAAAAAGCAATCGACACTATTAAAGCAGATTTGGGCAAAGTAGATTGTATTATTTACAGCTTAGCGTCTCCTCGTCGTACAGACCCAAATACGGGCGAAGTTTACTCATCTACGCTTAAGCCAATTGGAAATGCCGTTACTACTAAAAACTTAAATACATCAAAGCGTGAAATTGATGAAATTACTGTTGAAGCTGCAAACCAAGACGATATCGACAACACCATTAAAGTAATGGGCGGTGAAGATTGGGAAATGTGGATTGACGCATTAAAAGAAGCGGATGTATTAGCCGATAACTTTAAAACGACTGCGTACACTTATATTGGTAAAGAGCTAACATGGCCAATATACGGACACGCTACTATTGGTAAGGCTAAAGAAGATTTAGACCGTGCAACCGCTGCTATTAAAAAATCAACAAAAGATTTAAATGGTGAGGCATATGTTTCATCACTTAATGCTGTGGTAACGCAAGCAAGTTCTGCTATTCCTATTATGCCGTTATATATCTCTGCTTTATTTAAAGTTATGAAAGCAGATGGCACATACGAAGGCACTATTGAGCAAATTCACGCTTTATTTAGTGAAAACTTGTATGGTGAATCTCCTCGCTTTGACGACGGTGGACATTTATTCCAAAACTACAAAGAGCTAGAAGACGATGTACAAGCTCGCGTGCAAGCTGTTTGGGATAAAGTAGATACGAGCAGCATTGATGAGCTAACAGATTATGTTGGTTACCATAATGAGTTTTTACGCTTATTTGGTTTTGGTATAGATAGTGTTGACTACGATCAAGATGTAGATTCAGTTAAGCCAATTGCCAATATGATTGACTAACAGAACTTAGGGCCTGTTTATCTTTCGAGGTTAAATTTGCAGCAGCCTGTTTGGTATTTAGGCAAGACAGAGCCTATGTAGTGTGGTTATTCCCCATAAATGGGCGATGACGTGGAATAAATGCCAAACATGCGCTGCCCAAAGGGTTCTGCCTAGGGGCTATTTACTCTTTGTTGCTTGGTTTTTACTTAGCCCACTAGGTTACAAACCTCACGCCGCGATTAAATAGCCCCTAGATTGAACAAATTTTAATCCTGAAAGGTCAACTGGCCCTAGTTATAAAAGCCGCTATCGCGGCTTTTTTTGTATTATGCGATTTGTTGAATTTACGATGAAATCAGGAATGATAATTGCTTAGGCTACCACTTTGGTCTAGCTTGATTTTTATTTAATTCACTTAACAAAACTAAATAAGTGTTTCTGTCGTATAATTTTCATAAATACACTCGCATAGTCATCTAAAATGATGTTAAAATCTCGACAATATGTGATGAGTTTTACTACGTTGCTTGTTTGATATCTCTAGCAAGCTGCTCTTTTGTACCTTGATATAACTTGGAATAACTCAAATGGCGACGTGGTTGATACGATTTTTCAGTTTCTTTCCTTTAATGTAATGCAAGTGCGTATGATCAACATAAAAAAAGGTCTGGATTTACCCTTAGAGGGCGCGCCACAGCAAGTTATACATGACGGTTCTGCTGTCAAACGTGTAGCTGTGCTTGGCGAAGAGTTTATCGGTATGCGTCCAACCATGCATGTTCGTGTGGATGACCAAGTCAAAAAAGGCCAGGTACTTTTTGAAGATAAAAAGAACCCAGGCGTCCTATTTACTGCTCCAGCTTCTGGTACAGTAAAAGAAATAAATCGTGGTGCTAAACGTGTGCTGCAATCTGTTGTTATTGAAGTAGCAGGCAGTGAGCAAATCACCTTTGACTCTTTCAAAGCAGACGAGCTTCCGAGCTTAGAGCGCGAAAAAGCCAAAGAAGTACTTATCCAGTCTGGTCAATGGACAGCACTTCGTGTTCGCCCATTCAGCAAAGTAGCGGCTGTGGATGCAAATCCTAGTTCTATTTTTGTGACCGCAATCGACACAAACCCATTAGCTGCAGATCCTGCAGTAATTATTGCAGAAAATGCGCAAGCATTTGAAGCGGGTCTTGCAGTTGTTTCGCGTTTGACCGATGGCAAAGTATTTGTGTGTAAAAAAGCAGGCAGCCAAGTTCCTAGCTCATCTATAGCTCAAGTAGAAGTACATGAGTTTGGTGGTGTGCATCCGGCTGGCCTCGTTGGCACTCATATCCATCATCTTGATGCAGTTTCTGTTAGCAAACAAGTTTGGCATATTGGTTACCAAGACGTTATTGCGTATGGTCACTTATTCCTTACTGGTGAAATTTACACAAATCGTGTTATTTCGCTTGCAGGTCCTCGCGTTAAAAACCCACGTTTAGTGAAAACACAATTAGGTGCTTCATTGGATGATTTAGTGGCTGGTGAGTTAGAAGACGGAGATAACCGCGTTATTTCTGGTTCTGTTCTATCGGGTTCTATTTCAAACGGTGTTCATGCATTCTTAGGTCGTTACCACGTTCAAGTATCTGTTTTACTTGAAGGTCGCGAAAAAGAATTGTTTGGCTGGATTGCACCAGGTAGTGATAAATTCTCTGTAACGCGTACATTCCTTTCTCACCTTGCACCAAGTCGTTTATTTAAAATGACAACGTCAACAGGTGGTTCAAAACGTGCCATGGTACCAATTGGTAGCTACGAGCGCGTAATGCCGTTAGATATTTTGCCTACTCTATTATTACGTGACTTAATTGCACGTGATTTAGACAGTGCAATTTCATTGGGCGCGCTTGAACTTGATGAAGAAGATTTAGCGTTATGTACCTTCGTTTGTCCAGGCAAATACGAGTATGGTTCTATCCTACGCGATTGCTTAACTACGATCGAGAAGGAAGGCTAGAGAGATGGGTTTAAAAAAATATCTAGAAGATATCGAGCCGAATTTTGAAGCCGGTGGTAAATATGAAAAGTTTTATGCACTGTATGAAGCAGCTGCAACTATTTTTTATACACCAGGCTACGTAAATAAAGGCGCGACACACGTACGCGATAACATCGACCTAAAACGTATGATGATTTTAGTGTGGATGGCGACGTTCCCAGCTATGTTTTTTGGTATGTTCAATATCGGTCATCAGGCCGCTGGTGCTTTAGCACAAGGTTTTGAACTAGCAAACACGTGGCAAGTTGGTTTGTTCCAGTTATTCGGTGGTGAGTTAACCGCTGACGCAGGCTGGGGCGCTAAGATGTTCTATGGAGCATGTTTCTTCTTACCTATCTACGCTGTAACATTTGCAGTAGGTGGTTTCTGGGAAGTTATATTTGCTTCAGTGCGTAAGCATGAAATTAACGAAGGTTTCTTCGTTACTTCTGTATTATTCGCACTTATTTTGCCAGCAACTATTCCTTTATGGCAAGTTGCGTTAGGTATTACGTTTGGTGTAGTAATCGCTAAAGAAATCTTTGGTGGTACTGGCCGTAACTTCTTAAACCCTGCTTTAGCCGGTCGTGCATTTTTATTCTTTGCATACCCAGCTCAAATCTCAGGTGACACAGTATGGACAGCAGTAGATTCTTTCTCTGGTGCAACTATGCTAGGCCAAGCATTTGCTGGCACACTTGACTTTGCAAACATGGAATTATGGTGGAATGCGTTTTATGGTTTCATTCAAGGTTCTGTAGGTGAAACATCTACACTTGCATTATTAGTAGGTGGTTTGTTCTTAATTTACGTTCGTATCGCTTCTTGGCGCATCGTACTAGGTGTATTCCTAGGTATGGTAGCAACTGCATTTTTATTAAATGCTGTTGGCTCAGAAACTAACCCTGTATTTGCAATGCCTTGGTATTGGCATTTCGTACTTGGTGGCTTTGCGTTTGGCATGTTCTTTATGGCTACTGACCCTGTATCAGCTGCATTTACTGACAAAGGTAAATTAGCATATGGTCTACTAATTGGCTTTATGGTGGTTATGATACGTGTTGTGAATCCTGCTTTCCCAGAAGGCATGATGCTAGCAATCTTATTTGCTAACTTGTTCGCTCCACTGTTCGATCACTTTGTAGTGCAGGCTAATATTAAGCGGAGGTTGGCACGTAATGTCTAGTAATAACGAATCAATCGGCAAAACGTTATCAGTTGTTGTAGCACTATGTTTAGTGTGTGCAATCATTGTATCGTTTGCTTCTGTACAGCTTCGTCCTTTACAGCAAGCTAATAAAAACAAAGATATTCAAAGCAATATCTTAGCTGCTGCGGGCATCGACAAAGTTGAAAATGTTCTTGAAACATTTGATGCAAAAATCGAAGCGCGCGTTGTAAACATGACTACAGGTGAGTTTGTAGATACAGACCCAACAATCTTTGACTTTGAAAAAAGCAAATATGATGCAGCGCTAAGTGTTTCTCTTCAAGAGAAAGGCGTTAAAGATATTGCTGGTATTCAACGTGTGACTAAAGAGTCACCGGTGTATATCTCTAAAAAAGAAGATGGCTCAGTTGATGCAATCATTCTTCCTATCCAAGGCTACGGCTTATGGGGCTTGATGTACGGTTTTATCTCGCTTGAAAGCGATGGTGAAACAGTTAAGGGCATTATTTTTTACAAGCATAATGAAACCCCAGGTCTTGGTGGCGAAATCCAAAATCCACAGTGGACTGCTACATGGGAAGGTAAAGAACTTCCAATTCAAATTGTTAAAGGTACTGCGGGCAATGATGAGCATAAGATCGATGGTCTTTCAGGTGCTACATTAACGTCTAACGGTGTTGATCATGCAGTTGACTTTTGGACTGGCGAAAATGGCTTTGGCCCTTTCCTTGCGAAAGTACGTAAAGGAGCATTGAAATAATGGCTGATACTAAAGAAATGAAGGCGGTCCTATTTGGCCCGGTTTTAGCTAACAACCCAATCGCACTACAAGTACTTGGTATTTGTTCTGCGCTAGCGGTAACGTCTAGCTTAAAAAATGCGTTAATTATGTCAATCGCATTGACACTTGTAACTGCGTTTTCGAGCTTCTTTATCTCGCTTATTCGTAACCAGATCCCATCATCTGTACGTATCATCGTACAAATGACAATTATCGCATCATTGGTAATCGTTGTTGACCAAGTATTACAGGCATTTTCTTATGCTACTGCAAAAGAGCTTTCTGTATTCGTTGGTCTAATCATTACTAACTGTATCGTAATGGGTCGTGCTGAAGCATACGCGATGAAGTCGCCACCACTTATGTCATTCCTTGACGGTATTGGTAACGGCTTAGGTTACTCTGTAGTACTACTTACTGTTGGTTTCATTCGTGAGCTATTTGGTAAGGGTTCACTATTCGGTGTTGATATTATCCCATTAGTACAAGATGGCGGTTGGTATCAGCCTATGGGTCTATTGATCTTACCACCGAGTGCATTCTTCATCATTGGTTTATTCATATGGGTACTGCGTACTTATAAGAAAGACCAAGTAGAAGCTAAAGCGTAAGGGGCAAATAGTGGAACATTATATTAGTTTATTTGTAAAAGCCGTTTTTATTGAGAACTTAGCGTTGTCATTCTTCTTAGGCATGTGTACTTTTTTAGCGGTATCTAAAAAAGTAACTACATCAATTGGCCTAGGCATAGCGGTTATAGTTGTATTGGGTATTTCTGTGCCTGTAAACAACTTGGTTTATCATGCGGTACTTGCACCTGGTTCACTAACTTGGTTAGGTTACCCAGATGCAGATCTTAGCTTTTTACGTTTCTTAACTTTCATTGGTGTTATTGCAGCACTTGTGCAAATTCTTGAAATGGCATTAGATAAGTTTTTCCCTGCACTATACAACGCGTTAGGTATCTTCTTACCACTTATCACAGTTAACTGTGCAATATTTGGTGCGGTATCATTCATGGTTGAGCGTAACTATAACTTCGGCGAGTCTGTTGTTTATGGTATTGGCGCTGGTGTTGGTTGGGCACTTGCAATTACATTACTTGCAGGTATCCGTGAGAAACTGAAATACTCAGACGTACCTGACGGCTTACGTGGTTTAGGTATTACCTTCATCACTGTTGGTTTAATGGGACTTGGCTTTATGTCATTCTCTGGTATTTCACTGTAAAGGTAGCGAGGATAAATCATGGATTATCAGATTTTCTTAGGCGTTGGTGTTTTTATCGCTATCGTTGTACTACTGGTTTTAGTCATCATTGGTGCTAAATCTCAGTTAGTTGCAAGTGGCGATATTATCATCGGCATTAATGGCGACCCAGATAAAGCCATTAAAACATCTGCAGGTAGTAAGCTTTTAGGCGCACTATCTGAGTCAGGTATATTTGTATCATCTGCTTGTGGTGGCGGTGGCTCTTGTGGTCAGTGTCGTGTACACATTAAAGAAGGTGGTGGTGATATTCTGCCAACTGAGCTTGATCACATATCTAAAGGTGAAGCCCGTGAAGGCTGTCGTTTAGCGTGTCAGGTAAATGTTAAAAATGACATGGAAATTGAACTTGAAGAGTCAATTTTTGGTGTTAAGAAGTGGGATTGTGAAGTTATCTCTAATGATAACAAAGCAACGTTCATCAAAGAACTTAAGCTGCAAATTCCAGATGGCGAGTCAGTGCCGTTTCGTGCGGGTGGTTACATCCAAATCGAAGCTCCACCTCACCATGTTAAATATGCAGATTTCGATGTTCCTGAAGAGTATCGTGGCGACTGGAACCATTTTGGTTTCTTCGATCTGGAGTCAAAAGTAGACGAAGAAACAATTCGTGCTTACTCAATGGCTAACTACCCAGAAGAAGAAGGCATCATTATGCTTAACGTGCGTATTGCTGCTCCACCTCCAAGAAACCTTAGCTTGCCATGTGGTAAAATGTCTTCGTACATTTGGTCACTTAAAGAAGGCGACAAGGTAACTATTTCGGGCCCATTTGGTGAGTTCTTTGCTAAAGACACTGACGCAGAAATGGTATTTGTTGGTGGTGGTGCTGGTATGGCGCCAATGCGTTCTCATATCTTTGACCAACTTAAACGTTTGAACTCTAAACGTAAGATGAGTTTTTGGTATGGTGCACGTTCTGAGCGTGAAATGTTCTACGTAGAAGATTTTGACGGCCTAGCCGCTGAAAATCCTAACTTCGTATGGCATACAGCACTTTCAGATCCACAGCCTGAAGATAACTGGGAAGGCTATACTGGCTTTATCCATAACGTGTTATTTGAGAACTATCTTAAAGATCACGAAGCGCCTGAAGATTGTGAGTACTACATGTGTGGTCCTCCAATGATGAATGCGGCAGTTATTACTATGCTTAAAGATTTAGGTGTTGAAGACGAAAATATCTTACTAGATGACTTCGGTGGCTAACACTAATACCAAAACAGTTTAGTTTTGGTTAAAATACCAGCCTCGTAGCACTTGTGTTACGAGGCTTTTTTTATTCTTTAATTTTATCAATCTATTAAGTAGAGCTGTTATGAATCGAGTAAGTACTTCACAGGGCATAATGGCCTTTTTACTAATTACACTGACTGTATTATTGTCTGGTTGTGGTGAAAAGCCAGAGTTAAAAGAAACCTTTTTAGAAGGTAAGACTATGGGTACCACTTATCATATTAAATATTATGATGAGCAAGCCCAGCTATCGGCTTCACAACTACAGCTGCAAATAGACGCTGTTTTAAAAGATGTGAACCAATCTATGTCTACTTACATAGCAGACTCTGAAATAAATACATTTAACAGATTACCTGCAAATCAAGTCATGCCAATTAGCGAAGATTTTAGGGCTGTTATAAGCGAGTCTATTCGCTTGGGTGAATCAACTAAAACACTCGACGTAACAATGGGGCCTTTAATTGATTTATGGGGCTTTGGGCCTGATAAAAAACCAACTAATCGCCCAAGTGATGAAGAGCTTGCAAGTATGGTTGAAAAAATAGGCATTGATAAACTTATCTTAAATGAGCAAGGACTGGCTAAAACAGTTAATGGACTGGAGCTTTCTTTTTCGGCAACAGCTAAGGGCTATGGTATTGATAAAGTTGCCCAGTTATTAGAAAGCCACGACATTACTAATTACATGGTTGAGATTGGTGGTGAGCTGCGTATAGCAGGTGAAAAGCCAAATAATCAGGATTGGAAAATCGCGATTGAGCAACCAGATGCGCAACCTGGAGAGCGTAAGGTACACCGTGTCTTATCGCCAGGTACAAGTGGTATAGCGACATCGGGTGATTACCGTATTTTTTATAAAATGGATGGCGAGATCTATACCCACTTAATTGATCCAGCAACAGGTATGCCTATTAAGCACGACTTAGTGTCGGTAACTGTGCTTCATCCAAGCGCTATGACGGCAGATGGTTTAGCGACGGCACTTACTGTAATGGGGATGCAAAAAGCGCAAGCTTATGCTGAACAACATGATTTACCGGTTTATTTAATAGGTAAATCAAAAGAGGGTTTAGTTACCTACTCAAGCCCAGCATTTAAGCCTTATTTATAGTATGGTGCTGACTTGTTTATTTCCGTGTTATTTGGGTATATAATAGCAGTCGCTCAAAAATATTTGAGTTTAATTTATTGCTGATCAATAGGGGCTAAGCAATGTCACTTTTTCTTCTTACTTTTGGCTTACTAATTTTGATAGTTTCGGCTATGGCCGTTGGTATGATCGTGCAAAAAAAATCTATGGCAAGCAGCTGTGGTGGTTTAGGTTCGGTTGGTATTGATAAAGCCTGTGATTGCGATGATCCATGTGATAAACGCAAAAACCGTTTAGCAAAAGAGCAAGCCTGGAAAGAAAACCAAATTATTTAAGCCTGTCTTAAATATTAAAAAGCGCTTTATAGCGCTTTTTTTGTGCCTGTAAAACGCCTTCGCATCATAGCTTCCAAAGCAATCCAACCTAAATGTATTAGACAAAGGTATATAGTTTAGTTTTTTTCACCTATTAGGTTTATTTTTCTCGTTTGTCAAATTGGAGCTAACACTCTAAAGTTTAACCATAGACAAAGAGCAAGGCTCTCGTCATAAGCTTGAGGCATAAGTTAGCCTCGCTTAAAAGAATCTTTATATTGTGTGTGAAGATGTTGTCAGTGTGAAAGGCAACTCAAGTTTGGTGGTGACTGAGTTTGAGTTGTTTTTATTCCCTACAATTGCCACGCAGTGTAAGCCAAGAATCTTTAT
>NZ_JACJEA010000004.1:55508-55636 GCF_014163835.1 Pseudoalteromonas sp. SR43-5 | reverse complement strand
GCAACTCAAGTTTGGTGGTGACTGAGTTTGAGTTGTTTTTATTCCCTACAATTGCCACGCAGTGTAAGCCAAGAATCTTTATATTGTGTGTGAAGATGTTGTCAGTGTGAAAGGCAACTCAAGTTCGG
>NZ_JACJEA010000004.1:0-55408 GCF_014163835.1 Pseudoalteromonas sp. SR43-5 | reverse complement strand
TGGATTCATTTCCATAAAGAACGAGTTTGAGTTGTTTTTATTCCCTACAATTGCCACGTAATGTAAACCAAGAATCTTTATATTGTGTGTGAAGATGTTGTCAGTGTGAAAGGCAACTCAAGTTCGGTGGATTCATTTCCATAAAGAACGAGTTTGAGTTGTTTTTATTCCCTACAATTGCCACGTAATGTAAACCAAGAATCTTTATATTGTGTGTGAAGATGTTGTCAGTGTGAAAGGCAACTCAAGTTCAGTGGTGACTGAGTTTGAGTTGTTTTTATTCCCTACAATTGCCACGCAGTGTAAACCAAAAATCTTTATATTGTGTGTGAAGATGTTGTCAGTGTGAAAGGCAACTCAAGTTCGGTGGATTCACTTCCATAAAGAACGAGTTTGAGTTGTTTTTATTCCCTACAATTGCCACGTAATGTAAACCAAAAATCTTTATATTGTGTGTGAAGATGTTGTCAGTGTGAAAGGCAGCTCAAGTTCGGTGGTGACTTAGCTTGAGTTGTTTTTATTCCCTACAATTGCCACGTAGTGTAAACCAAGAATCTTTATATTGTGTGTGAAGATGTTGTCAGTGTGAAAGGCGGCTCAAGTTCGGTGGTGACTGAATTTGGGCTGTTTTTATTTGTGCCACACAATTATTACTCCCTCCTAAAAACCTATAATCCTATTAAATATTTCTCTTTAAATCGTTTTTTATTTTAGCTAACCTAATGTTTTTTATCGTGTTATTTTTTATTAACAAAATAGCTTCGAAAGCTTAACTCAAATTAATTGATTTTTAGTTGAACAGAAAATTCTCTTTGTTATACTCACGTTCGAACTTTCAGTAAGTTTTGAAAGTTTGGTTGATACGGATCAATTTTCGCTAGGTAAATATGTGCTAGCTGGATTTGATTGTATTTAGCACCTGGTTTTAGGGTTTACAACAGCAATGTTTTTTAAATTTTTCCATTGCAAACTGTATTACTCTAATTTTGTTATAGTCATTTTAGTAGGTTAATGTCTTTGAACACACTTTCTTTGCATCATACAGCTACGGAACTTGCCTCTGGCGAGCCGCAGACGTGTGAACGCTTGAATAAAGCAGGCAAGGGCGTGTGTGTAGCTATAACTTTATTAGTGTTTAATACTGTAATGTTGCTAAGCGGTGCACTAGAGGATGCCTTCAAGCTTGAAGCGCTATTAAGTGATGGGTTTATTGTAGAGCCACTGTTACTTAATCTTGCGCAATTTTTAGCTCATCCGATCATATCAAGTCAGTTACTTATTGGCCTTTGTTGGTTATTGTTCCATATTTGTCCAGCGCGTCGTGCTGGCATAATCCTCCGTAAAGCAGCCTTTGCTTTTAGCGAGGCTAAAGTTCTTCAGCCTGTGATCTCTTCACATGGTTGTCGTGCTCCACCTAGCTTTACAGGTTGCCTGTAACGCTGCATCTTGTTGCTGGTTTTAATTATTTGTTCTTGCTGTAAATAATTAAGGTTAGCTAAAACAAAGTAGCTCCGTGTTTCTTTAAACACATTTCAGCCAACCACCACTCACCCAAGTTAACTTTTATTACGTTATATAAATGCGTTTAGAAAGCTGGGTTTGTTGCTAGGTCATTAATGGCATGAGCTTTAGGTTTTTTTGAATAGCCCCCTTATTTTTATAATTTAATTCTAGTTAACTTGGGTTTTTATTGAAAAATCGTTGCTTTGGTTTTTATTTTAAGCAGCAAATTGAAACTCTAGGTTTGTAGGATACTCCCTTGTTAATTCGTAACCTTTGTAATATTGCTTTAGCTAGTACAGTGCTGGCGTTGTCAGGCTGTAAAGGCGGGATACTCGATCCAAAAGGGCAAATAGGCATTGATGAGAAAAATTTAATCATCATCGCAACCGTGCTTATGTTGCTTGTAGTCGTTCCCGTTATTGTGATGACTTTGTATTTCGCTTGGAAATATAGAGACACTCAAAACCAAGAAATTTATGCTCCAAAATGGGCTCATTCAAATAAAATTGAAGCCGTTGTTTGGGCTGTTCCTATTGTTATTGTAATCATTTTAGGTGTTATTACCTGGCAGTCTACCCAAGACTTAGACCCCTATAAACCCATTGAAGGTAAAGGTGAACATCTTACTGTTGAAGTGGTTTCACTAAACTGGAAGTGGCTATTTATATATCCTGAGCAAGGTATTGCTACGGTTAATGAATTAGTGTTCCCAGCAAATGTACCTGTTGAATATAAAATCACCTCAGAGAGCACAATGAATTCATTTTTTATTCCGCAATTGGGTAGTCAAATATACTCAATGGCTGGGATGGAAACCAAGCTTCACTTAATTGCAAATGAGCCAGGTACGTTTAAAGGCTTTTCAGCAAATTACAGCGGCGCAGGTTTCACTGGCATGAAATTTAATGCCATTGCTACACCTACTCAAGCAGACTTTGATAAGTGGGTGAGTGATGTGAAAGCGAATTCAAGCGCTAATAACCTGACTCATGCAAATTATGTTGAGCTTGCAAAAGCAAGTGAAAATAACCCAGTAGCATATTACGGAAAAGTTGATGACGGCTTATTTCATACCATTGTTATGAAGTATATGCAGGCGCATGGCGATATGAACAAAAAACACCATGCATTGGGCGAACATGGGCAAATGAGTAAAAAGCATCATGAAATGAGTGAGCACTCAATGCCTTCATCTCACAGCCAAGGCGAGGAATAATAATGTCGTTATTAGGTAATCTTTCACTCGACGCAATTCCGTTTCATGAGCCAATTCTTGTGTTCACGATGTCGGTTATTGCGATAGCTGGGCTTATTATTGCCGGGCTTATTACAAAGTATAAAAAATGGGGCGTGCTTTGGCGCGACTGGATCACGTCTGTTGATCACAAACGCTTAGGCGTAATGTATATTCTTTTAGCACTAATAATGCTGTTTCGTGGTTTTTCTGATGCAATAATGATGCGTGCGCAGTTGGCACTTGCTACCAGTGGTGCGCCAGGTTATTTACCACCAGAACACTACGACCAAATATTTACTGCCCACGGCGTAATCATGATCATATTTATGGCAATGCCATTTATGATTGGTCTAATGAACATTGTATTACCACTTCAAATTGGTGCTCGCGATGTTGCTTTTCCATTTTTAAATAATTTAAGTTTTTGGTTTACAGCCAGTGGTGCCATTTTAATTAACTTGTCGCTTGTATTTGGTGAATTTGCAAAAACAGGTTGGGTGGCATATCCGCCGCTTTCGGAGCTGACCTTTAGCCCTGGGGTGGGGGTCGATTATTATATTTGGGCCTTGCAAATATCCGGGCTCGGTACACTTCTAACAGCCGTAAACTTTTTAGCAACCGTGTTTAAAATGCGTGCACCAGGTATGACCCTAATGAAAATGCCAATTTTTACATGGGCATGTACATGGGCAAACATCTTAATTGCAGCATCATTCCCAATTTTAACTGCTGTACTTGCAATGCTAACGCTTGACCGTTATCTAGACTTCCACTTCTTTACCAATGAATTGGGCGGTAACGCCATGATGTACATCAACCTGTTTTGGGCATGGGGTCACCCTGAGGTATACATATTAGTATTACCAGCGTTTGGTATTTTTTCTGAAATTATTTCGACCTTTGCCGGTAAACGTTTGTTTGGTTACAAATCGATGGTTTATGCCAGCGGTGCAATCTCAATTTTAGGCTTTATTGTTTGGTTACATCACTTCTTTACTATGGGCTCAAGTGCTAACGTTAACGCGTTCTTTGGGGTAATGACTATGGTTATTGCCGTACCAACTGGGGTTAAGTTGTTTAACTGGTTATTTACTATTTACCGAGGTCGATTACGTATAAGTGTACCGGTACTTTGGACTCTTGGCTTTATGGTTACCTTTACCGTAGGCGGTATGACCGGTGTATTACTTGCCATTCCTGGCGCCGATTATGTACTGCATAACAGCTTATTCTTAATTGCACATTTCCATAACACAATTATTGGTGGTGCTGTGTTTGGTTACCTGGCCGGTTTTGTATTTTGGTTCCCTAAAGCAATGGGCTTTAAACTTAATGAAAAATGGGGCAAAGCATCATTTTGGTGTTGGATTATTGGTTTCTTCGTAGCATTTATGCCGCTGTACGTACTTGGTTTCTTAGGTATGACACGTCGCTTAAACCACACTAACAACCCAGATTGGAACATGTGGTTATACATTGCCGCAGGCGGTGCTGTAATTATTATGTTTGGTATTATCAGCCAAGTAATTCAATTATATGTGAGCTTTAGAGACCGTGAAGCGCTTGACGATACAACAGGCGATCCGTGGAACGGCCACACACTTGAGTGGGCTACAAGTTCACCTCCGCAAATTTATAACTTTGCAACAATTCCACATATTGATGATATTGATGCATGGACCGATATGAAAGAAAAAGGTCAAGCATATCAAGATAAAGCAAACTACAGCCCTATTCATATGCCTAAAAACACATCAGCTGGCGTGTTAATGGCAGCAAGTTTAACAGTATTTTGTTTTGCAATGATTTGGCATATTTGGTGGTTAGCTGTTGTTGGACTAGTAGGCGGAATTGCCATATTTATCAAACGTTGTTACACCAGCGATGTAGATTACTATATACAACCTGATGAAATTGCACGCATTGAAGCTGCATATAATTCAAGTGGCGTTAAGGAGTTAAAAGCGTGAGTACACTTTCTGCAAATTTAGACTCTGTATCACACGATGATCATGCCCACGCGCATGATCACCACGATACTTCGGGTGATACCGTATTTGGTTTTTGGTTATACCTAATGACCGATTGCCTACTGTTTGCCTCGTTTTTTGCCACTTACGCTGTGTTATTTATGAACACAGCCGGTGGCGTATCGGGTAAAGATATTTTTGAACTCGACTTTGTAGCAGTAGAAACTGCAGCACTACTGATTAGTAGTATTACTTTTGGTTTTGCCATGATTGCCGCTCAAGGGCAAAAAAAGGCACTAACACTGACTTGGTTATTTGTTACGTTTTGTTTAGGTGCTGTGTTTATTGGTATGGAAGTATACGAATTTCATCACCTAATTGTGCATGGCAATGGTCCACAACAAAGTGCCTTTTTAACATCGTTTTTCTCATTAGTTGGCTTACATGGTTTACATGTAACAGCGGGTCTAATTTGGATGACCATAATGATGATTGAAGTTGCTAAACGCGGCTTAGGTAAAGCAACCGTAACGCGTTTAAGCTGCTTAAGCCTATTTTGGCACTTCTTAGACATTGTCTGGATTTGTGTATTTACCGTTGTTTATTTAATGGGAGCAATGTAATGAGCCACAGCGAAACGCATGCGTTAAAGCAAACGCAAAGTGATCATCATGATGAATCTCATGGCAGTGTTAAAACTTACTTAATTGGCTTTGTGCTATCGGTAATTTTAACTGCTATACCGTTTTACATGGTAATGGAAGGTGACTTCTCAAAAGCAACAACGCTTTGGAGCATTGTTACTTTAGCAATCGTACAAATTTGGGTGCATTTAAAATACTTTTTACACCTTAATTTTACCACCGAAGATGGCCGTGCAAGTACTTTTTCATTCCTATTCAGTGCTCTGATCATCGTAATGGTTGTTGGGTTATCTGTTTGGATCATTTATGAATCTAACGCAATGATGATGTACTAGGAGTTGAAGATGTTTCGTCGTTATTTATCAGTGACAAAGCCGGGTATTATTATGGGCAATTTGATCAGCGTAGCGGGCGGGTTTTTACTTGCCTCGCGCGGTGATATAGACCCATGGTTAATGATTGCCACATTAATTGGTTTGTCGCTAGTGGTTGCATCAGGTTGCGCTATCAATAATGTTATAGATAGAGACATAGATGTGGCCATGGCGCGTACTCGTACGCGGGTTACAGTAACGGGCGAAATGTCGGCCTTTGCTGCACTTAGTCACGGTATTTTATTGGGTGTTGTGGGCTTTGGTTTACTTATCGCCTACACCACTCAAGCCGCGGTATTTTTTGCAGCCTTTGGCTACGTAATTTATGTAGGGGTTTATAGCCTCTACATGAAACGCAACTCAGTATATGGCACTTTTGTAGGTAGTCTCTCTGGCGCTGTACCGCCAGTAGTTGGTTACTGCGCCGTAACAGGGCAGTTCGATATGGGCGCATTAATACTGCTAGTCATGTTTAGCTTGTGGCAAATGCCGCATTCATATGCCATTGCTATTTTTCGCTTTAAAGATTACCAAGCTGCAGGTATTCCTGTATTACCTGTAGCGCAAGGAATTGATAAAGCAAAGCGCCATATCGTACTTTACATTGCTGTATATGCATTGGTGGTGATGTTGCTACCAATTACTGGCTACACAGGTGCTGCCTTTATGGCTGTTGCTTGTATTACCAGCTTTTGGTGGTTGCTAATGGCGCTGCGCGGTTATCGTCGTAATATTGATATGAGTAGCTGGGCACGTAAAGTGTTCGCATTTTCAATTATTAATATTACAGCGTTAAGCATTGCTATGGCTGTTGACTATCATAGCGTTGCTCCACAGCTATTAACGCTTACCTAATTTAAAAATTTTTAACTATTCCAAAGTTAATCCAAAGGCTCGAAAGGGCCTTTTTTTATGCCTAAAATAGTTTTGCAATAGAGCGCTTATTGGCAAGTTCTAGGCTTTGTTTTATTCGTGCTCTTACCTCTGGTGATTTATTTTGGCTTAGCTTAAAGTTTCCACTCCAATGAGTGGGAGTGAATTCTATAAAGCTTAATTGTTGATACATTGCTTGGCGATTGCTTTTGGGCACGTCAGTAATCTTCCAAATTGGCGTAAAGCCTTGCTCAAAATGGCTCGTTAGTTGCCGCATTATTTTGTCTTTCTCATTATCGCTTTCAATAATATTCACATTTGCAGTTACTTGTACTGATGAATAAAGCCAGCTCGGCAGTGTTTTATTATTACTATACGAGGGAGATAGATAACAGTTATCGCCACTAAATAGTAATTTTACTGACTGTTTATCACATTGCGCTAGCGGGTTATGTTTTGCTACGTGTGCAATAAATACATTACGTGAGGGCTCATATAATACAGGCACTTGGCATATATTATTTAAGTCACTTTGCGAGCAGGGCATTAAAATACTCGCTAGAGGGAATTGCTCAACCAATGCTTGCAAACGTTCAATATTATGTTCTTGAAAATGTGTGGGTGGGTACATTAAAGCTTCCCCTCTAACTGCAACTTAATGCTCTGCCAATGTTCGTCAATGATGCTAAATTTTGCAGTGCTTCTGTAACTTCCATCACTTAGCAATCTATCTTTATGGGCTATACCTTCAAATTGGGCGCCTAGTCGAGTAATTGCATTTCGAGATTTTTGATTTTTTTCGTGGGTATTAAATGTTATTCGCACTAAATTCAACGCGTCAAAAGCGTAGCTAAGCAGTAAATATTTAGTGTGAGTATTAATATAAGTTTGCTGCCAGTGATGGCTTATAAATGTATGACCAATTTCAGCACTTAAGTTATGCGTATCTAATCTAAATAGTCGTGTAGTGCCTACAACCTCTTTGCTGGCTATGTCTACTATGGCAAATACAATTTGTTCTTTGTTATTAAATTGTGCACTGGTGGTAAACCATTCCTTTAACTGTTCGGGTGTTTTTGTATAGTTGCTTAATACCCATTCCCATATTTTTGGATGTTGCCCAGCTTTATATAAGCTTTTTAAATGCTCATAATTTAATGGCTCTAAAATTACCTTATTTGTTTTATGTATCTGTTGAGTAAACATGTTGCCTCTATGCTTTGCTATTTACGAGCAACAAATGTACGCTAATTTGGTTTGGTAAAAACAACCAGAATTGGCTTTTTAGCTATACCAGTTATAAAAGGATAACATGCAACCGCTTAATATTGAATTTAATGACTCAAACAAAGCTAAGTACATACAAGTTGCAGATGCTTTGCGTGGTTCTATCGTAAAGGGAGATATTGCACCTGGTATAAAACTCAGTTCTGCTCGAGTTATGGCGCAAACGTATCAGTTAAATCGCCATACAATAATGAACGCATTGCAGTTATTAGTAGCCGAAGGATGGCTAGAATCCCATGAACGCTCTGGGTATAGCGTCACTCAAACACTACCAATTCAAAGCAGTGCTAACTGTGATCACACGCCAGTTTTAACACCAAAACCTTATAAATTTGCTACAGAGTTAGCCGTGCCTATTCCGGCAATGAATTTAAAAGACTACGTATATAATTTCGCAGGTGGACTTCCTGATTTAAATAGCTTTCCCTATAAAGAATTTAAACGCTCTATGAGCCATGTATTTAATCATTTAGATACCAGTAAACTTCATTATGGTGATATAGGTGGAGTGAGTGAGCTAAAAACTCAGATAAGTGATTACTTACATAAAACTAGAAGTTTAAAAGTATCAGACTTACTTGTATGTAATGGCTCACAAGAAGCTTTGTTTTTAATTTCAAAGGCCTTTATAAGTAAAGATGACTTCTTAGCCGTTGAGACTTTAGGCTACCCACCAGCACGCAAAGCCTTTGCTGCTTGTGGCGCGCAATTAATAGATATAAAACAAGATGAATATGGTTTATGTGTTGATGACTTAAAAGCGCAACTTAGACGATATCCAATAAAAATGCTGTACTTAACCCCGCTGCATCAATACCCAACTACCGTTACGCTTTCGCCCACACGGCGCATGCAAATTTATCAATTATGTTATGAGTATGGCGTAATGATTATTGAAGATGATTACGATCACGAGTTTCATTATCGCTGTCAGCCATTGCAACCTATGGCTGGGGACGATCCCGCTGGGATTATTATTTACTTATCTACATTTTCTAAAATCATGTTCTCAGGCGCTAGAATTGGCTACATTTGTGCAGCTCCTGAAGTATTAGCACAGTTAACCGCATGGAAGCAGTTAATGAATCATAAAAATGATGTGGTTATGCAGCTAGCCGTTGCGCACTTTATGCAAGAAGGTGGATTTGAGCGCCACTTGAAACGCATGACTAAACACTATAAACAACGTTATGAAGCAATGGACAACACGTTAGCGTTGCTGCAATCACAGGGGCTACCAATAGAGTATAAAAAGCCAGACGGCGGTATGGCAATGTGGGTTAACTTAAATAAAAATACGAGTAATATAAAACAAGCAATGCAAAGTAAAAGCGTGTATTTACAAGCAGAATCTGAGTTTTACTTTGCTGATTCAGTGAGAAGTTTAATGCCTAAGCAATATAGTTATGTTCGCTTAGGCTTTGCAGGGCAATCAGTTGAGGCAATGAAGCAAGGGATCAAACTCATAACTGAATATAAGTAACTATTTTTTAAAGTCATCAGCATTGTAATAAAGTGGTTTAAGCGTGCCGCAGTTAATAAATTTATAGGTAAGCTCATTTTCAGCTGGGACACGTTTTGAGGTACGAAGCTTTTGCATACATGCATTAACTAAATCAACAAAAATAAGATGGTTATAGCTCGGCGCTTGTTGAATTTTATGAATATAAATATGCTCAGTACCGCCTAGATTAATCATGTCGTAATCTTGCCATTGCGATGATTCACTTAAATCTTTTAGCTCTCTGGCATACAGTTGCTTACTCAGTTCAAGCTCTTTTTTTGAGTAAATTAAGCTGCCACCTTGTTGATAATCACCCTCGTAAATATCGGCAATAATCGTAATTTCTTCACCACGCATTAAATGTTGAATATTAAACGCTTGTGGCTTAACCGTGATTAGCTCAGCATTTCTAACAAAGTTTAAGAGTGCGACATCGGGGTTTCCTATTTTATAAACAACTTGCACATCATCTGGAGAATTATAACTAGGTAAGTTAATCGCAATTATAGATGAGCCTTGATTAACCAAAGCCATAGGATGCTCAGCATTGTAAGTGGGGTCTACCGGTGGTAGT
Source organism: Pseudoalteromonas sp. SR43-5 (assembly GCF_014163835.1). NCBI lineage: Bacteria > Pseudomonadati > Pseudomonadota > Gammaproteobacteria > Alteromonadales > Pseudoalteromonadaceae > Pseudoalteromonas > Pseudoalteromonas sp. SR43-5. Next base: position 45,442 of record NZ_JACJEA010000004.1, on the reverse strand, counting down.
TCTGTTTTTTCTTCTTCTGCTACAGCAAAGCCACTTAAAGTAACTAGTAATAAAGTAAGTAGTAGGCGCATTATAATCTCAATTAATTTATGAGCTTAAATTGTAGTATAAAAATATATATTACATTGAGTTAATTACACTTAATACTTAACTGCAAAGAATTGTATAAAAGGCTCAAATGAGCCTTTTATACAATTTCAAGGTAATCTCAATGCGACATTAAAATAATGGCGACTAAATAAGCACTACTTAATTGCTTTTTTTACTTCTCGCCAATCTATTATTTTAAAGTTTTGAGGCTGCTGTGGCATACGGTTATAACCATCTTGTACAACTAAAATACCTTCAGGATAACCCGGAAGAGACTTAGATGTTACTGTTAACCCGTCGGTTTCTGATGAGCCATCAATACCATTAACCAAATCACTTATTACACTAAACTTACCTGCAAACTCTAAGCTAGGTGTTTTAATGCCCGCAGTACCATTCTTTATTTTATACAGTACGTAGCTGTTATCACCTTGGCTCGAAACAACTAAATAACGTGTTTTGTCGCTGTGGTAAATTTCCATACCTTCAACATCATCAACAAGTTGCTCATTTATACCTTGCAGCATAACCGGTGTACTGCCTGCCGTTGGCTCTGCACCTATAAACCAAATACCGGCATCTTCTTCGCCTACAAATAATTGTCCTAGTTCATCATCTGCACTACAGCCTTCTGGTTGGCTTGGTAGGTTAAACTCGCGAACAAGTTTGCCTGTTATTTTTTCGTTATTCTCACTGATTTTATATTGCTGATATAGCCCCGATTTATCATTTACAAATACATAGTTCCCCGTATTTGACGAGTACATACATAAGCCATAAATTTCATCAAGATTGGTAGGAATATCAGCAATGTACTTCACACTATTATTAGCTTGTACTGTAAATACACTAATACCGTTAAGCGTTCGGTTACTGGCAGTTATTAATGTATTGGTACTGTTTTTAATCGTGCTATTTTGTCGCAGGTCTACGTTATTTAAACGACCAACTCCAAGTGACTGTTCAAGCTTGCCATTTAGGCTGTATACCATTAGTCCACGGCGTTTATCGGTGCCTAAAATTAAGCTGTTTGCTGCATCTTTAGGGTTAACCCAAATTGCCGGATCGTCTGCTGCATCACCAAACGCTTGTACGGGGGCAGTTTGTGCACTTGCCTTTATTTGAGTAATTGATTGGGGGCTGGTTTTTAATGATTTTATGATAGGTGTTACAGGTAGTGTACTTTTAATATAAGCGCCTGTTTCGTCGTTATACAGCACTGCCGTTGCCGCGTTGTTACTTGTGTAATTTACCGCTACCGATTCCAAGCTCAAGTCACCATTTAACATCCAGTTATTAAGCATTTTACTAATTGGATCATAAGCATACACAGTATTGTTTTTGGTACTAGTAAACCAGATAATACCATCTTGCGAAGCTGAAATAGCTCCTAGTTCACTGTCTAACTTTCCAAAGGGGGCGACTAAAGCAATCGGTTTTTTATCTGCTTGCGATTCCGCGTTCGCGTTTATTGCCCAAATGCCTACTTCGCTTTCACTTACATATAAGGTATTTGTTGTTGTACTTACAGCACAACCCGACGCCTCACTAACGCCAGAAAATTCACGTACATTTACGTTAACCGCTTTATTATTCGCTGTATCAAAAATAATAGTTTCGGTAATTAGCCCGCGTACATCAGGTACAAATGCCGATATTGATTCACTCGCTTTATTAGCAAATAAACACACCGTATCGGGTTGTGCTTGTGGTGGGTTAATGCGGGTTAGTTCAATTGTATCCCAGCCACTTTGAGTGTGCTCAAGCTTAAATATAACAACGTTATCTTGATTGTTATCAATAGTTGCAACCAAAAATGAGTGTGCTGTTAGCTTAGTGACAGCAAGCGCTTCAAAGTTACCTTTTTTTATAATGCGGCTTTGTTGCGTTTCACTTTCAACTAACACTAAGCCTTTGCTTTCGCTTGCTAGCAACCAATTGTTATTATTTAACCATGCCGCTTGTGAGCCTTGCATGTTATCTGTTGGACCAAATTCAGTACTATTAATGACTATTTTATCGGATGTGTTTTTTACTGCCGTATTTGTAGCCATATTACTATTGCTACACGCACTTAATGTACTAAGCACTAAGCTACTTACAATTAAGCTAATAGATGTTTTTAATTTAAAGTTCATGTTGTAACCCTTTATTGGTCAAAGCGCTTTTGAGTGCTGTAACGCACTTCGCCTTTATAGTTAATAGCCGTTGCTTTTAGTGCTTCATTGTTAATCGAAAAGCTCAAAAATCCTGGAGTAGCTTCTGCAAAACGCGTAAATTCACGTTGTTTTACGTAACGCGCTTCGCTACCACCACCAGATACAAAGTGGTCGAGTTTACTGCCATCTATTTGGTTATGTTGCAGGTCATGTTCGTGCCCTGCTATGTATGCTTGCACACCATTTTGCTCAAATATGGGCTCGAGTAAATTACGTAAACCTTCAGTAAGTCCGTAACGTTTTCCACTGCTATAAAGTGGGTGATGACCAACCACTATTTTCCATCGTGCTTGGCTATTTGAGAGTTGGCTATCTAACCATGTTAATTGCGCTTGGCTGTTTTGCCCTTGAGTTGCTTTGTATTTTTCGCGTGTTTTGTATTCAGGATTTAAAGTATTAGTGTCTAAAAACACCATTAATATCTGCTCGCCACCTTTTAAAGTAAAGGTTTTGCTGTAATAGCGTGCAGGTAAATTCCAGCGCTGACTTTTTTTACTGTAATCAAGTTGTGCTTGCGCATTACCTAAATAATCATGATTACCCAGTACTACATACCAAGGCTCGAATGTATGTGGACCATGGTAAATATCTTCATAGGCACTTTGCCAAAGCGGGTCGTTAACACTTGCCACGCCATTGGGATAAAAGTTATCGCCAGTTGAAATAGTAAAATCACCATCCGTTTGAAACATCGCTATTTCTAACTGGTGTGCTACGTCTTTTTGATAAAAGTGCCCGTTATGTCCCCAATCACCAATAACCGTAAAATTTAAGCTCTTAGGCAGCACCGTCAAGTTGGCAATTTTTTGTTGCTCGTATAATACATCGGTGTACGTTACGTTTGCCAATACGCTTTGTATACTGCATAAGCCAAGTGTTATTAGCAGTAATGTTTTTTTTATCATTATAGTTCTCTCATGTTTGGTAGCGCTAAATAAAGTGATTAGCACTACCTTATAAACTTATTTAAAACGCGTAACGCAGCATAAGTTGATAAACCGGTCCCGCTTCTTCAGATTCAATTTCGTACTCATCAAAGCTTCTACTAAACTGATCTTCAACGGTATCAAATTTATTAAAGGTTTCGTCTTTACTTGCATCAAGTAGGTTTGAACCCACCAAGCGTAGCGTTACATCTTCCCAACGTTTTTCTAAAAACACTTCAAAGTCGGCACTGTAAGATGTAGTTATTTCTTCACCTACAATACGTCCATAGGCATCACCTTGCTTACGGTAAGTTACGCCAAATGCAGCTTTGAGTTCGGGTAAGTCTTGAATAAACCCAATGTTATAAACGTAGTCTGATTGGTCGTTAAATTTGCGAGTTCCAAAAAAATCGGTTACTTCACTATCAAGCCATGAGTAGTTTAAAAATACACCCGTATTAGGCATGCTAAATGCGCCAAGTGGAGTAGATAAATCAAGCTCAACTCCTTTAACATTACCATCGCCGGTGTTGCGTGGTTGCAGTACAAATGTACCTTCGCCCTCAGAGCCTTCTTGTCCTGTATTTGCTATTTCTATTAGGTCATTTACTTTGCGATAAAATAAATTAATACCTACAACGCCACTTTTTCCTAAGCGATACTCGTAGCCTAAGTCCATACCCCAAGCTGATTCTGGTTTTAATTCAGGGTTCCCTAGTTGGTCGTTATCGCCAAGCTCTTTTTCGATAAGTGCCGGCGTTAAAAAATCAAACTCAGGGCGGCGTAAACTACGCGCAATCGATGCACTTATACGCCCATTTTCGCTAACGTTATAACGAAAGTGTGCCGAGGGGAGGATAAAGTCGTAACTATTATTTTCGGTCACGCCAATTGTTTTATCATTAATTTTAGAATCGGTAGACTCCCAGCGAACGCCCAGCTCCCAAGCAAATAAATCATCTTTGTGCTTAACAAGGGCAAATAAGTCAAAGCGATCTTCTTCTAAAGTATTTACACCACCAGTAACCGCTTCGTACTCGCTATTAAATGCAGCAAGCGTTAAAGGTGATGCTGCGTATTGATCCCAACTGGTAAGTGCAAGTTCTAATTCGTTTTGCGATTCTAAAATTTCACTGTCGCGTTTTTTATTTTGTAAAAATGCACCAAGCTGAATTTCTTTGCTGTCACCCCAAGGTTGGCTGTGTTGCCACTGTAGAGTCCATTCTTTATCATCTATTTCACTTTTAGTTTGCTCTTCTTCAAATACCATAGGCAGCTCAGACGTATCTAGTTCTACTTCTTGCTCATAAACAGACTCTTCAAACCGAGCAAAGCCAAATTTAAACTTACTTGTGCCGCTTAGTAGTGGAAATTCGTAAGCGGTATTGATGTTGTAATTAGTTTGGTCAATATATTTAACATTGGCATTATCTGTTTCTAAGTTACCGCCATTTACAATATCGTTATTGGTTGCAGTTGGGTCGTTGTATTCAAATGAACGTTCATCCTCAGTACGCTCTGTATCAACCCACATAGCGCTAATATTAAACTGACTATCGTCGTCAAAAACAATTTCGTAGCTGGAGTTAAGTGACGTGTCGTCGCCATCGCGAGTGTCTGATTGGTCTTCGCGGTTATCAAACTCTTCTGTTTGAAAATTTATATTGTTTTCAGGGCTATCGCCGTAGCGCAAACTAGTTTTTTGTTTTGGGTTATATCTGCCTTGTAAATTTGCACCAAGTAATAAGCGCCCACCAGCAAATTCAGTACCGTACACAGCAGCCAAGCTTTCTTTAAATTCACCATCGTCATAAAGCAAGCCACCAGCACGCAAGTAACCGCCATCTAAACTGTAACCATCGCGCAATACAATATTTAATGTGCCCGCAATAGCATCGGCTGAGCGGTTAGCACTTGATGAGCGAATAATTTCAACGCGTTCAATTAACTCAGCCGGAATTCGGTCAACAAAAAATGAACGGTCGGCACCAGCGCCAGGTACTTCTTCACCGTTTATAAGCACCTTTGTATAAGCAGGGCTTAACCCCCGCATACGTGCACCATCCGATTCAAGCACATCCGATAAAAATGTAACACTGGGTACTCGTTTTAATGCATCGCCTGCGGTCAATGGTTCAAAACGTTGAAAGTACTCTTGTGAATATTCTAAGGTTGGTGCGAGTTCGTCTGAGCGGTTTCTGTAGCCAATTTCACCGTATACAACAATTTTGTCAGAAACTTCGATATCTTTTTTTGTGGTTTCTTTTGCATCATCTTCTGCATAAGCCGTTAAATTACATAAGGCTAATGCGGCTACCAGTGCTTTTATTTTAAAGTCTTTCATTGTATTTGCTCTTGGTTATTGCTGGGTTGTTTCTTGATATGGCGAGCAAGCTAAAGATATTTGATTACGTAAATGTGACAGTGTTTAGTTTAAATACATGTATTTAGAGGTGTTTGAGCAATATCTAGAGCGTATTGAGCTTTTATCACTCCTCGTAAAGTCAGGTGTTATGTACCGTGCAGGGCTGTTTTTAAAGTAGGTATCATTTAGTTGTCATATAGCTGAGCTAATATGACCCTGCTAACAAAAACTTGTATGAACTAACTTTAAAACTCATTTATAAACGAGATACCGCACATGCGATTTAACCCCTTTATCAGCCACCGATTATTAATAAACGCTATTATTGCGATGTTTTTTAGCGCTGTGTTTTTAAGTAGTTATTTAGGTGTATTAAAAACTTACGCCAGTATTCAGTGGCTCGATATTATGGGGGAGGGCGGTATTGTATTAATGACTCTCGTATGGATTGCCGCGTTATTAATTTCAAGACCACCGGGTAAAGTAACCACTTACTTAGTGATAGGTGTTGGGTTATTTATGTTCTCGGCAACCCTCGATTTACTTGATGAATGGCTAATGCATCCCGCCCATCAATGGCTCAGTTGGATTGAATCTCTGCCAGCACCTTTAGGCATGTTGTTAACGAGTGTGGGTTTGTATTATTGGCATCAAGAGCAGTACGTATTAAATCGTCAGCTACGCCGCCGTGAAGCGCATTTACGTGAGCACGATAAGGTGTGTTCAGTTACAGGTCTTTATAAGGCGCAGTACCTAGATTCTGCAATTAAAGAGCAACTTACGAGCAAACAACCACTCTGGCTTGGGGCTATTGATATTCGTGATTTTTCGCATTTTAATAGTGAGTTTGGCTTTAGTGAGGGCGACCGGTTACTGCGTGAAATTAGCGAGCTATTGTTAATGAATTGCCGACTAAGTGATGTAGTGTGCCGCTACGCAGGAGATTGCTTTATGGTATTGATGCCAGCCACCACAGAGCAGCAAGCTAAAGAGTTGATGGCACAAATTAAAGGAGCTCTAAAGCATTGTGCATTTAAAGTTGAAGCATCTAAAAAAGCAAAGTTTCAATATGTCACTACCGCCTTAATACAAGGTAATACGCATAGCAGTACAGGTAAACTAACAAGCCAATTGCATAGTCAATTACAACAAAAAAAGCATCAACTAAAAGTAGCGCACCGTGCACATGTTTGTTAGCCAAGACGACAAATATTTAAGCGCTCAAGGGCTTATTACGTCAGCTGTAGAGCTTGCTCAAAGCCGAAACATAAATTTACATAAGCTGCTACGCGGTACCGGTATTTTTGAACAAGACTTACTTAATTTTCAGCATACATTTAGTGTGTCTCAGCAGGTGCGTTTATTAGCTCAATTTAAGTTGTTGATGAAAAGTACTGACAGTGGTTTTTTACTCGGTAGCCAACTTATTAACGACACTCGAGCCGAAGCTCAGGCATTAAAATATAGCGATAATTTAGCTCAAGTATTAAAGCAATTATCACTTTTAAGAATGCAATTAGCGCCTTTGCTGTTTAGCCAAACGTATATTAAAAACGATAATGTTTATATTTATATTCAGCCAGCACATGGGTTTGATGAAAGCCTTTACCACTATGTGCTAGAGATATACAGCACTGCATTTTATAGTTTACTTAAACGAGTGAGCGAAAGTTACCCGCATTGTCAGTTCGACTTTGCTTTTAAACGCCCTCGGCATATTCAAGATTACGAGCAAAATTTAGGGCTAAAGGTAAGTTTTGATAAGCCATGTACTCGCTGGGTATTAAATAAAACCATGTTAAGGGCTAAAAACCCGCATGCGAGTCAATTACGATTTATGCAAGCGCAGTCGCAGCTACATAATAAAAGCGTAGTTAGCATGACTTTTATTGAAGCCGTCTGCAGATACTTATACTCTCACCCAAGTGCTAATTTAGAGTGCACCGCAAAGCACTTTGCTATGAGCTCAGCTACATTTAAGCGCAGACTCAAACTCAATGGGGTACGCTTTTCAGCGTTAATAGATGAGCAAAATAAGCACAAAGCTATTTACCTACTTACTCTGTGCGCCAAACATAACGAACAAGTCGCTGAACATTTAGCTTTTTACGATATACCTAACTTTCGGCGCGCCTTTAAACGCTGGACAGGCTTAACACCTAATCAGTTAAAAGCGCAATAAGTTACTCAGTTGCCATTTCTATGGAGTGCAACAATGTTCGTGCATTTAAATGAAGATTTGGATCTTCTGGGTTTGACGTATTAGTCAGCCAAATTACATTGCCTTCTTTATTTACAAATAATGTAGTAGGTGTGCCTCGTATACCTAATTGCTGTGCTATTGCATCGGCTTTTACAGCTGTTTTAAAAGTATAACCTCTTTCGCTAAGTGCTTTAGCGGGAGTAGCATCGTCATCTTCTTCAAAGCTCACGGCAATAACTTTTAATCCCATATCATCAATTTTTTGAAGTGCTGGCTGCAGCTTTTTACAGTACGGACACCATGTTGCCCAAAAGTGTAAAACGTAAGGTTGACCTAATAAATCTTGAGTATTGAGTGGCGACCCATCAGCCATTTGTAAATTTAATGTTGGCAATTTAGGATATGTTGCTTCTGAGCTTGTATCTTGTGCGTAAGCTGTAAAGCTTAATAAAATTAGCGTGATGGTAATAAATAGCTGTTTCATAATATGCTCTTTTTTATTTTACATATTAAACAAGAACGATAATTTAACATTTTTCTTTCAAACTAAAAGCCAGCAGCTTGTTCAACAACAATAGCGTGGCGTTTAGCGAGGCGTAGGTGATCTCTATCGTAACCTCCACCTATCACAGTAGCTACAGGTGTATTGTGTTCAAGGCAGCGTTTTAATACTAAATGATCACGTTTAGCTATGCCATCCCAGCTAATATCTAACTTACCCAAGCCATCACCTTGCCAAATATCAACGCCAGCATCGTAAAGTACTAAGCTTGGGTTTAGCTCTTTAAGTAAATAACTTAGTGTTTCGTCAACTATGGCAAGGTATTCGTCGTCCTTCATATTATTTGCCAGGCCAATGTCTAAATCGCTAGCGGACTTTCTAAAGGGGAAGTTTTTTTCGCAATGGATAGAGCAAGTATACGCATAGGGCTGATGCTTTAACATTGCAGCTGTGCCATCACCTTGGTGCACGTCTAAATCAAAAATAAGTACGTTAGTTACCTCACCCGATTCAATTAAAGTTTGCGTGGTAAAGGCCAAATCGTTAACCATACAAAAACCTGAACCAAAGTCATTATGTGCGTGATGTGTACCACCAGCAAGATGACACGCTATACCGTGTTTAAGTGCTAAGCGGGCTGTTTGAAGCGTTCCTTGAGGGGCTGTAAATGTACGTGCCATAAGCTCTTTTGACCAAGGTAGACCAATGCGACGCATTGCTTTTTCATCTAAGCGGTTGTGCCATAAATCTTGGATATAATTATCGCAATGCACAAGCTCAAGGGGCTCTGGCGTGCCTAATATTGGCTCAACTAGGTTACTGCCGATTAAACCAAGCTCTGCAACATGTTGATATAAATGTGCAAATTTACTCATTACAAAGCGATGCTTAGGATCAAAGCTAAACGAGTAGTTAGGATGGTATACCAAAGGCAAATGAGGATTTAAGCGCATATTTACAAGCTTTATAAAGTTTGCGCTATGGTAATCAACTTAAGAGAATGAGTCTATTGTGAGTCATTAATAAGTGACGCTAATTCGCGATGCAGTAGCTCATCATCGGCTAAGTTTAGCTCTATTAAACGCTTTAAATAAGTAATACTGTCTATATCAATGTGATGGCATTTTAAACCAATATGATCGGCTTCAATATGGCAAATCACTACTTCCATTTTTATTTCTATATCGCTTTGAGGTAATGTAAAACGCAGTATTGCTTGCGTATTGTGGCTGCCAATAAATGCATCACAATTAGTAACCAACGCGCCATGTAACGATAGATCGAGTAATTTACACGGATACTGTTGGCTATCAAAACATAACAGAGCGTTAGTTGAAAATAGCACACGAGAAAACTGTCGACGATTTTGCATAACCTAATTTAGCCTTACTGTTTTTATAATAAATTAAGCATAGCGGGTAATTCTCTACATGCTAGCAAGATGTGCTCCTGTAATGCTGGTGACATAAAAAAGCCCTGCAAAGTGCAGGGCTTAAGTTATACAAACATAAAATTAACCAATATTTTTAGCCAATTTTTTTGTACTTAATACGTTTAGGCTGAGTTGCCTCAGCGCCTAGGGTCTTTTTAAGCCACTCTTCATATTCAGTGTAGTTACCATCAAAGAAGTTAATTTGACCTTCATCACGGTAATCTAAAATATGTGTAGCGATACGGTCAAGGAACCAACGGTCATGCGAGATACACATTACACAACCTGGGAACTCTAAAATAGCGTTCTCCAGTGCACGTAGTGTTTCAACGTCCAAGTCATTGGTTGGCTCATCGAGTAGTAACACATTGCCGCCAGCTTTTAATAACTTAGCAAGGTGTAAACGGTTACGCTCACCACCTGATAGGTCTTTAACAAACTTTTGCTGATCGTTACCTTTAAAGTTAAAGCGACTTACATATGCTCGGCTTGGGAACTCAAAGTTACCAATTTTCAGTACGTCTTGTCCGTCTGATATTTCTTGGAAAACAGTTTTGCTTTCGTCCATACCGTTGCGGAACTGATCAACAGTAGCTAGGTGTACTGTTTCGCCAACGCTGATGTTACCGCTGTCTTGCGTTTGCTCACCGCTTATCATTTTAAACAGCGTTGATTTACCCGCGCCATTCGCGCCAATAATGCCCACAATGGCACCTTTTGGCATGCTAAAGCTTAAGTCATCAATTAAAACGCGATCGCCAAAACTCTTACGAAGATTAGTTACTTCAAGTACTTGGTCACCTAAACGCGGACCAGGTGGGATAAACATCTCGTTAGTTTCGTTACGTTTTTGGTAATCAGACTGCTGCATTTCAGTAAACTGAGCCATACGTGCTTTTGACTTAGCTTGACGACCTTTAGGGTTTGAACGAACCCATTCAAGTTCTTGCGCAATTGATTTTTGACGTGCTTTTTCAGATTTTTGTTCTTGCTGTAAGCGCGCATCTTTTTGTTCAAGCCAAGAAGAGTAGTTACCTTCCCATGGAATACCTTCACCACGGTCAAGCTCTAATATCCAACCAGCTACATTATCAAGGAAGTAACGGTCATGCGTTACAGCCACAACAGTGCCTTCGTAATCGTGTAAGAAGCGCTCTAACCATGCAACCGACTCAGCATCCAAGTGGTTAGTAGGTTCATCAAGGATAAGCATGTCTGGTTTTTCAAGTAATAATCGACATATAGCAACACGGCGACGCTCACCACCTGAAAGGTGCTCAATTTTAGCATCCCACTCTGGCAGGCGAAGTGCATCAGCTGCGCGTTCTAAAACGTTGTCGATGTTATGACCATCGTGCGCCTGAATAACAGCTTCAAGCTCGCCTTGCTCTTTTGCAAGTGCGTCAAAGTCAGCGTCTTCCATGGCGTATTCGTTATACACTTCGTCAAGACGTTTAAGTGCATGTTTAACTTCGCCAACAGCTTCTTCAACAGTTTCACGTACTGTTTTACTTTCGTCTAAAACAGGTTCTTGCGGTAAATAACCAATTTTAGTACCAGGCTGAGGATGTGCATCACCTTCAAAATCTTGGTCAACACCGGCCATAATACGCAGTAACGTAGATTTACCAGAACCGTTTAAACCAAGCACACCAATTTTAGCGCCAGGAAAAAAGTGCAACGAAATATCTTTTAAGATAGTGCGCTTAGGTGGCACAACCTTAGATACTCGACTCATCGAGAATATAAATTTATCAGGTAAAACCATGGAGGAAAGCCTTCAAATAATAATAAAAATTTCAATGTTGTATTGTAGTGGCTGACGGGTGAAACAGTCAACGAATGGCGGGTTTTAAAGCACCAAAGCATGCTTGTACGTAAAGTATAAAATCATGAATAAATTTCATCTGGACATCTATACATCTAGAGGTTGATATTTTTTACTTTCAGTTCATAATTAAGCCTCGGTTTTTATGAGCAGGAGTAAAGTATGCCAATTACAGTAAAAGACGAGTTGCCGGCAATTGCACGTTTACGTCAAGAAAACGTATTTGTAATGCCAAAAAGTCGTGCAAAAACGCAAGAAATACGCCCAATGCGTTTGGCTATTTTAAACTTGATGCCTAATAAAGTAGAAACCGAAGTTCAGTTTATTCGCTTACTTGCCAATTCGCCTTTGCAAGTAAACGTAGAACTACTGCGCCTCGACACTCACCGCAGTAGCAGCAACTCAGAAGAGCACCTTGATACCTTTTACCGTTACTTTTCTGAGGTTAAAGACAACAATTACGATGCATTAATAGTAACCGGTGCGCCACTTGCGCATTTAGAATACGACGATGTAGCGTATTGGGATGAGCTAAAAGTCATTATTGATTGGGCTGAGCAACACGTTACCTCTACGTTATTTTCGTGTTGGGCAGCGCATGCAGCGTTATATCATCGTTACAATTTAAAGCGTGATTTAAAAGACGATAAACTGTGTGGCGTATTTACTCACCAGTGTTATTTTGATCACGGTGCACTGACTCGTGGATTCGACGATACCTTTTTAGTACCGCACTCACGCTACGGCCACATTGATATAAATAAAATAAATGCCTGTGAAGAACTCGTTGTACTGGCAGGTTCTGAGCGAGTAGGGGCTTACTTACTTAAAAATAAATCGGGTAGCCAAGTGTTTATAACCGGCCACCCAGAGTACGACGCCGACTCGCTAAAAGCAGAATACGAGCGCGATTGTAAAAAAAGCCCTAATGCACCAAAGCCCGAAAATTACTTTCCGGATGACGATGCAACCAAACAACCTTCAAAAACGTGGCAAAGCCATGCTTTTTTACTTTTTTCGAACTGGTTAAATTACTACGTGTACCAAACCACACCGTATGATATTAATTTAGTTAGCCAAGACGTGAGGACTAACAACTATGCCGAATAACGCGCCTACAAATAATAAGCAAGCCGAAATAAGTGCCGCATTAAAAGAACGCATTTTAATTTTAGATGGCGCAATGGGCACCATGATCCAAGATCATAAGCTAGAAGAAGAAGACTATCGCGGAGAGCGTTTTAAAGACTGGCATGTATTAATTAAAGGTAATAACGATTTATTAAGCCTAACCAAGCCCGACTTAATCACTGATATTCATCGTGGTTTTTTATCAGCGGGCGCCGATATTATCGAAACCAACACGTTTAACTCGACCACTATTTCGATGGAAGATTACGACATGGCAAACCTAAGCCGTGAAATAAACCTAGAGTCGGCTAAATTAGCACGCGCAATTTGCGATGAATTTACGGCTAAAACGCCAGAAAAACCGCGCTATGTAGCCGGTGTTTTAGGGCCGACATCTAAAACGTGTTCAATTTCGCCAGACGTAAACGATCCGGGTTACCGAAACGTTACTTTTGATAAGCTAGTTACTGCGTATGTAGAGTCTACCCTTGCATTAATGGAAGGCGGCGCCGATTTAATACTAATCGAAACTATATTCGACACGCTTAATGCAAAAGCCGCCTCGTTTGGTGTAGAAGAAGCCTTTGAACAAGCAGGGCGCACATTACCAGTTATGATCTCGGGCACTATTACTGACGCTTCTGGCCGTACGCTTTCTGGGCAAACAACCGAAGCATTTTATAACTCTATTCGCCATATTAAGCCTATTTCGATTGGTTTAAACTGCGCGCTTGGCCCTGATTTACTGCGCCAATATGTAGAAGAGCTTTCGCGCGTGTGCGAAACCTTTACATCGGTACACCCTAATGCGGGCTTGCCTAATGAGTTTGGTGAATACGACTTAGAAGCGCCTGAAATGGCAGCCGAAATTATCGATTGGGGTAAATCGGGCTTTATTAATATAGTAGGTGGATGTTGTGGCACCACGCCTGCGCATATTCGTGCTTTTGCAAAAGGTCTAGCGGGCGTTAAACCACGCCAATTGCCAGAGCTTGAAGTACGCATGCGTTTATCAGGCCTTGAAGCCTGTAACTTAAATTAAGGAGCCAACATGACCCAACAAATAGCAGTATTTACTAATGTCGGCGAACGTACCAATGTAACCGGTTCTGCCATGTTTAAACGTTTAATCATGGAAGAAGACTTTGAAGCCGCGCTAACAGTGGCCCGCGAACAAGTAGAAAATGGCGCACAGGTTATTGATATAAACATGGACGAAGCCATGTTGGACTCAAAAGCCGCGATGGTTAAGTTTTTAAACTTAATAGCCTCAGAGCCTGATATTTCACGCGTACCCATTATGGTCGACTCCTCTAAATGGGAAGTAATAGAAGCAGGCCTAAAGTGTATTCAAGGTAAGGCCATTGTTAACTCTATATCGCTAAAAGAGGGCGAAGAGCCGTTTATTCGCCAAGCTAAAATAATAAAACGTTTTGGTGCAGCTGCCGTTGTAATGGCGTTTGATACTGACGGGCAAGCTGATACAGCAGACCGCAAATATGAAATATGTGCCCGCAGCTACAAAATATTAGTAGAAGACATTGGTTTTCCACCAGAAGATATTATATTCGACCCTAATATATTTGCCGTAGCCACCGGTATAGAAGAGCACGACAACTACGCAGTAGAATTTATTGAAGGCACACGCCGCATTAAACAAAACTTACCGCACTGTAAAGTGTCGGGCGGGGTGTCAAATGTATCGTTTTCATTTAGGGGTAATAACCCAGTACGTGAAGCTATTCACTCGGTATTTTTATACCACGCCATAAAAGCGGGTATGGATATGGGCATTGTAAATGCAGGGCAACTCGCCGTTTACGACGACATCCCAGAAGAGCTTCGTAAAGCCGTTGAAGACGTAATACTTAACACAGACCCAGGTGCAGGCGAGCGTTTAGTAGAGCTTGCACCAAAATACTCTGGTATGGCACAAGCCGAGCGAGTAGAAGATTTAGAATGGCGCACATGGCCTGTTGAAAAACGCCTTGAGCACGCGCTTGTAAAAGGCATTACTACCTTTATAGATGAAGATACCGAAGAGTGCCGCGATGCTGCCGATAAACCTATTCACGTAATTGAAGGGCCGTTAATGGATGGCATGAACGTGGTAGGTGATTTATTTGGCGCAGGTAAAATGTTTTTACCACAAGTGGTTAAATCGGCGCGCGTAATGAAACGAGCCGTAGCCTACCTAGACCCATTTATTGAAGCCGAAAAAGAAGAAGGTTCAACCAATGGTAAAATAGTGATGGCGACCGTAAAAGGCGACGTACACGACATAGGTAAAAATATTGTAGGCGTGGTACTACAGTGTAATAACTACGAAGTTATTGATTTAGGCGTAATGGTACCTGCCGATAAAATACTGCAAACCGCCATCGACGAAAAAGCCGATATTATTGGTTTATCGGGCTTAATTACCCCATCGCTTGACGAAATGGTGCACGTAGCAAAAGAAATGAAACGCCGTGGTTTTGAACTGCCGCTACTTATTGGTGGTGCAACTACCTCTAAAGCGCACACAGCAGTAAAAATTGAGCCGCAATATGACAAAGGCGTTGTATATGTAAATAACGCAAGCCGTGCAGTTGGTGTGGTTTCAAACTTATTATCAAAAGACATTAAACCTGACTTTTTAGCTAAAACTAAAGCTGAATATGTAAAAGTACGCGAGCAACAAGCGCGTAAAAAACCACGCTCTAAGCCTGTTACTATCCAGCGCGCACGCGATAACGCAGCAAAGCTTGATTGGGATAACTACACACCACCAGTGCCTAAAAAGCTGGGCGTGACCGAGTTTAAAAATGTATCAATCGCGACTTTGCGTAAATACATAGATTGGACGCCATACTTTATGACGTGGTCAATTGCCGGTAAATACCCGCGCATAATGGACGATGAAGTAGTAGGCGAGCAAGCGCAAAGCTTATTTAAAGACGCTAAAGATATGTTAGACGACCTTGAAAAAGCAGGCAGTTTGCAACCACTTGGTGTAATTGGTTTATTCCCGGCTAACCGCGTGGGTGATGACATAGAAATATACACCGACGAAACACGCAAAGAAGTATTAACTACTTCATGCCATTTACGCCAGCAAACCGAAAAAACTGACTTTGCTAATTATTGCCTAGCCGACTACATAGCACCCAAAGGCACGCCTGATTACTTTGGCGCGTTTGCAGTAACGGGCGGCCTAGAAGAAGACGACTTAGCAAATGCGTTTGACGCGCAGCAAGACGATTACAACAAAATAATGGTTAAAGCCGTTGCCGATAGGCTCGCCGAAGCGTTTGCAGAATACTTACATGAAAAAGTACGTAAAGAGTATTGGGGTTTTGCACCAGACGAAAACCTAGCAAACGATGAGCTAATACGCGAAAACTACCAAGGTATTCGCCCAGCGCCAGGTTACCCAGCGTGCCCAGAGCACACCGAGAAAAAGAAAATTTGGCAGTTGCTCGATACCGAAAAGCGCATTGGTATGCAGCTAACTAGCTCGTACGCCATGTGGCCAGGTGCTGCTGTTTCGGGTTGGTACTTCTCACACCCTGAGGCTAAATACTACGCAGTAGCCGCTGTGCAAAAGGATCAGGTAGAAGACTACGCTAAGCGAACCAATATGACGCTTGAAGAAGCTGAACGTTGGCTATCGCCTAACTTGGGGTATGATCCGGAGTAGAGCGAAACGGTTAGTTTCTAGCTATTAGTTAAAACAAAAAACGAGTCCAATGTGGCTCGTTTTTTTATTAACTTGCATAAGGGCGACCGATTGAATTCATATAATATGGCTATTCAAGTGTGATTAGTTTTTTTCTTGGACTGGATTAATATTAGGTAAACGGTTAGGAGTTCCTATAAAGTAATGGTCTAGTTGTAGTAATTGGAAACTACTATGTTTAGGAGCTAAATATAATTTTTTAGTTACCTAATTTTCGAGTGAATTCGTAAGTTTTTTAAAAATAAGGATTAGCTGTTTTGAGGGGTAAAATTAAGGATTTTTGGAATAGGAAAAAATTTATATTAATCACATTTTCTGCTCTTGCTATTACTTTTATTGGTGTTTATGAAATACTCTATCACTCTAATCGACATTATGATGTTTGGTCTGATTTAGGTAGTTGGGTTGGGGGTGTCGGTACTATTTATGCTGTATTTATCGCAATTATTGAGTACAGGAATCGTAAAAGGGTTGATGGGGCATATGAGAGGTTTGAAATACTGAGTTGTGTAAAAGGAGAGTATTTTCACAGTTGGATGTATTGTACTTTGTATCAACTAGAAACCAAAAGCTGCTTGGAATCATTAAGAAGTTCTTCAAGAGACAAGCAAGATATTGCAATGGAGAAATGGAGCAGTTCTTTGAAGTCGACATTAGAGTTCCATCAAAAATTTACAATTTCTCATAATAAATTATCTAACTTAGTTACACGTTTAAGATTTTTGTCTCCGGATAAACATAAAATATTAAAAGGAGATTTTGAAAATTTGTATAAATTAGCAAATGATGTTGAAAAGCTTATGGATACTATTGATCAAAAGCGATTTGATAAAATTGATCCTAACTGGTCTTCAGAGTTAAATGATTTATCAGATAAAATAAGCAAAAAAAATAATTATGATCTCATTTTTAATATTCAATATGATGAAGAATGGTCTGAATACTTAGAAGGTATTCGAGAAAATGTATTTAACTCTTTATTAAAAAAGCTAGAAAACCCTGAGTTGTAATTTAAAAATATATAGTTTTCTGGAACTTTGTAAAAATATATTTTATGAACTTTCTTCTAATTATATATCCTCACTTAGTATTTTATATCACCAGCCTCACGCAATCCATTTATGATAGTTTTAAATAAAGGACTATAAATGAAATATCTAAGCCACATTCTACTGTGCCTATCACTACTTTTCACATCTAACACATTTGCGCTTGAGCAAAAGTATCACGAGAGTGTTTTACCTGTTATTGCTGCTTTTAAAGCGCATGATAAAACTGCGATTGCAGCACTTATTCGCTACCCGCTAAAACGACTATATCCCATACCTGACATTAAAAATGAAGCCGAGTTTATTAACCGCTTTGATGAAGTATTTAATGATGAGCTAGCGGCAGTTATTGCCAGTTCAAACATTAAAACTGATTGGGAGAAAGTAGGTTGGCGCGGCATTATGCTAAATAACGGCGTTATGTGGGTAGATACCGACGGTAAAATTATTGCTGTAAATACACAAAATACTAAAGAGCAGACACTTGCTAAAAGCTTAATCGAACAAGGTAAGCAATCCTTGCACGCAAGTATTAATACCTTTGAAAAACCAGTACTCGATTGGAAAACGGCTAACTACCATATTCGTATTGATGATTTAGGTGATAGAAATTACCGTTATGCGGTGTGGAGTAGTGATAAAAGGCCAAAGGACAAGCCTGATATGGTTTTATCTAACGGCGATGTAACGGTTAGTGGCACTGGCGGTAATCACCATTATACGTTTAAAAATGGACGTTATAGTTACATACTACATGTAACCATTATTGGCTGTGATACATCACCACCAGGTTGGCTTGAAGTTTATAAAGACGATGAGAAATTGTTGTCTGAAGATGTTATAAGCACTCATTAATCGATTTTAATTAGTAAGTATGCGGCTAAGTTTTTTAGAAAATTAGCTTAGCTGCAAGCTAAATATTATTACGTTATTTCTTCTATGTCTTTGTAAAATTTTGTTAATCGCCTCTTTATTTCAGGTTGTTACTCTATATAATGCCGTGTTAATGGAACGTTGCAGTTGTAGTGGCGTTATTAAATAAAGAAATACAAAGGATTATGGAATTGATTAAACTATCTTGCCTTACGTTGCTCATGATGAGCGCGTATTCAGTGAATGCCAATACTCATGCACAACCTATAAAAAACACTCAAAAAAATACTTACGGTGATGCTGTTTTAATTAACGATCAAAAAATAAATTTTGATAAAGCTCATTTTGAAAGTTTATCTAAAAAGCCTCAACTCACGCCAATTATAAAAAATAATAGCCTTACTCAAGCGGCCTCAGACGAGCAAAGCATAGAGCTTAGTAGCGTATTTCGTGAATTTTCATTAGGTAACTCAACAGGTCGCAAAGGCATGTACATTGCACCTTTGTCGGGTGTAGGTAGCAAGCACATAATATCTGCCCAAGAGAGCAATTTTAATATTATAGAGTATGTAAAAGGTGCGTATAAAGTAACAGCTCGCTACGACTTTGATGACTATATTGAAGATACCACACTAATTAAAGATACAGTGGCAGATACATATTACTTATATGTTTTAGACAATAACGCAGTACATAAAGTTAATTTAGTCACTCAAGAAATAGAGCTAAGCAAAGAATTTTATTACCCAAGAGCAGCAGATAAGTTTGATATAAACAGCGATGGCCAAGATGAGCTTTTTGTTTATCAAAGTAGTAAGCTTTTTGTTCTTAACTCGCTCGATTTATCTGAAATTGCGGTACTTGAAAACGTACCACAAAATTTTGTGACAGGCTCGTTTACTGAGGCTAATGCTAAAGAAGTTTTATTTAGTGATGGTGCAGTTTATAGGTTTGAAAATTCAGAATTTGTACTGCACAAACAACTTAGTGTAAGTATTAATGGCGAGCATTTAATTACTGTTGATATTAATAACGACGGCTTAGATGAAGTGATTAATGGGCAAAGTTGGTACAGCATAGAAATGCTTAGCCCAAGCACTGAAAGTATTTTATGGACAGCCCAAAGCGACTTAGATATCGATAAAGTAATAGTTGCAGACATCGATAATGATGGTACCGATGATTTAGTTTACGGCGATGGTCAGTGGGGGAGCTTATATGCGCTTTCACTCACAACAGGCGTTGAGTTTTGGAGTATTAATAATCCAGAGCATGGTGTGTCGGGCATTGTTGTAGATGACCTTAACGGCGATGGCAAACAAAATATTGCTTGGGGCTCAGGTTATTCTTCGTCAGGTGAAGATGGTTTTTATATTCACAACACGGATGATAAAGCCCAGCAGTGGGCTAAAGGCATTAAGTACTACTCAAATAAAGCGTTAGCACTTGCTGATATTAATAATAACGGAAGCTTAGATATACTTTATTCCGAGCGTGACAGTAACGCTTTGCACATAGTAGATACACAAACTAATGAAAAAATACTTACAAATATAAGCGTTAGTAACGATTGGGATAATAACAATTTATTCACTACTGCTCAGCTGTTTGATGATGGTAAGAATTATATTATTACTGGCAGCTCTGCTATATACGATGCGAATGTACAGGTGTTTTCACCTGAAACGGGTGAAGAGCTATTTCAAACATATCTTGGCGGCGGAGACTACATTAGTACCTTAACAACGTTAGATATTAATAATGATGGCAAGTTAGAAATAATAGTAGGTAATGGCGCTGAGCATACCGGAAGTGAAGGTACCTTTTTTAAAGTATTAAATGGGCAAACTGGAGAGTTATTAAAAACATCGCCTCGCTTAGGATTTTATTGGGGCGGCATGAGTTCAATAGTAACTGGAAGCTTTCTTAATAACGAAAATATAGATGTGGTTAGTCTCGTTAGTGATTACCTCATTAGTTATGACTACTCTGAAAACACTATTTCTAAAGTTGCTTTAGAGCAAAGCTTTAACGGTTTGGTTAACACTGTTATTAATGGAGAAGAAACTTTAGTTGCCTCTACCTATAATGGCTCACTTTATAAAGTGGCTTTAAATGGGCAGACAACATTAATTAGTGAAGTGTGCCAAAACACTTTAAATAACATTGTGTCTGTAAGAGCTGGGTTTGTGCAGTATTCGTGTTCTGATCAGTTTGGTGAATATAACCTAGATAGCAATGTGGTTTCATACACTGCTAAGCGTAAGAATAATGACAGTTGGTTAGCAACTTCTACGTATAATAATGTTGATTATACCTTGTTGGCAGGTCAGTCATTGGAGGTGTTTTCTAATCAAGTTGCTGAGCCTTTAGCTAAGCCTGAAGCTGTAAGCTACTCTGATCATGTTTTAAAAAGCATACAAATAGATTTACCTGTATCAGATGATATTGATTATGTAGTTTTAAATAAGAGACCAACTCTGGGTAGGGTCGAGTTTACCGACAGACAGGCGGGTCTATTAACTTATATACCATCGGGCGCTGTAGGCATTGACGAGCTTAGTTACTACACAGTAAAAGAGCGTTCACGTTCAGCGTTATCAAGCTTAACGTTAGAGCTAAAAAATACAGCACCAACAGCAAATAATATGACACTGCAAACTCATTGGAATACACCGCTTAACTTTAATCTAGAAGGTATGGATGAAGACGCAGAGCCATTAGTATTTCAAATTAAAAATTCGCCTGCTCATGGGCAAATTCAGTTAATGGACTCTGCTTTAGGTAGCGTGACCTTTTCACCAAGTGGTGACTCGGTTGAGCCAGTATCAGTTAGCTTTACAGTGAAAGATTCTTTAGTTGAATCAGAGCTTCATAATGTTGTTATTGAACTGACAAATACAGCCCCACAAGCTCAAAATGTAACATATAACACCTCTTATAAGAGTGAAGTGAATGGTCGCTTTTCAGCATTAGATAGCGACAACGATACACTTGAATTTGAAGTGGTAACCGAGCCAAACTCAGGAACTTTAACATTTGAGCCTGATACTGGATTGTTTAAACTAACTCCTACGAGCGAATCCGATCATGTAGTAACGTTTAGCTATGTAGCTAAAGATAAATTTGATAGTTCTGCAGTTCAAACTGTGACTATAAACGTTGAAGGTAAGCAAGCGGCTACGGTAGCGACTCCTTCATCTGATTCAGGCTCTAGCTCAGGTGGCAGTATTTATTACTTACTTACGCTGCTATCAGTGGTTTTATTTGGTAGACGCCGTTTTAATTAATAGTTAAAAGCTTATTTACACTATCTAAAACCGCCAAATGGCGGTTTTTTATTTATTAATAGTCTTTTTAAACTTTTATTTAGGGCTGTTTATCTTTCGAGGTTTAACATGCAATGCCCAAGGGTTCTGCATAGGGGCAATTTACGCTTTGTTGTTTACAAACCTCCCGCCGCGATTAAATCTCCCCTAGATTGAGTGAGTTTTAATCTAAAAGGTCAGTAGGGCCTACTCATAATACTAATAATCAGACGTTAATATTTTCAATGTGGTTTAAACGTTCTAATAATTAGTATTTTTATAAAACAGATCTAAGTGGTAGGCTAAAAGTAGTAAGTATAAAATAGTAAGTAATTAAAAATAGTTCTCGCGCAACAAGGAACCCTCCTGTAAAGCGCTTTGCCAAGGAGTTTAGTATGATCACGCTTACCATTAATGGTAATAAACATGAGTTTTCTGGCGATCCGTCAACGCCAGTATTATGGTATCTCCGAGATGAATTGAATTTAACTGGGCCTAAATTTGGCTGTGGTATGGCACAGTGCGGTGCGTGTACCGTGCATATTGATGGGGTAGCTCAGCGCTCGTGTGTATTACCTGTAGCGGCTGCAGCAGGGCGTTCAATTACTACAATTGAAGGGCTAAGCGAGCAGGGCGACCATCCCGTGCAACAAGCATGGATAGAGCATAAAGTACCGCAGTGTGGTTTTTGCCAGTGCGGTCAAATGATGCAAGCTGCAAGCTTATTAGCTGCAAACCCAACCCCTACCGATGATGAAATAGTAAGTAATATGTCGGGAAATATTTGCCGTTGTGGTACATACCCGCGCATTCATAAAGCAATTAAATCAGCCGCTAAAACAATGGCGAGTGTTCAATATTTTGACCCAAATGAACAAGGGGAAGAAGTATGAACCAAGATAACAAATACTTTGATTTAAACCGCCGTAAGTTTTTAAAAACTAGCGCAATAGGTGCATTGGTACTTGGTACTTATTTTGTAGGCAGTGCGCCAAGAGCATTTGCGGGTGTATTAGAGCAGCCATCTGAGCAAGCAAAACGCGCAAACTTATTTATTGCACTGCGCCCAGACGGCATGGTTGAAATAACCTGCCATCGCTCTGAAATGGGTCAGCAAATTCGCACCGCGATTGCACAAATAGTTGCCGATGAAATGGAAGCTGCGTGGGATAAGGTTATTGTTATTCAGGGTAAGGGCGACCCTAAATACGGCGATCAAAATACCGATGGCTCGCGCAGTATTCGCTACAACATGCAGCGCCTACGTGAAATGGGCGCAAGTGTGCGTTACATGATGCAGCACGCTGCCGCTAAGTATTGGAAAGTTGACCCACAAACCTGTACTGCTAATCAACACGTTGTTACACACAGCTCAGGTAAATCGCTTACTTATAAAGATTTAATCGACTTAGCGCTTACAATAACGCCACCAGAAGCTGACAAACTAACACTTAAAACACGCAAAGAATGGCGCTACATTAATACTGGCATGGCGCACATAGATTTAGCCGATTTAGTAACAGGTAAAGCAATATTTGCAGCCGATGTACGCGAACCACAAGCGCTAGTGGCTATAATTGAACGCCCGCCGGTAGTAGGCGGTGTTGTTAAGTCATTTGATGCCAGTGCTACAAAAGCGATAAACGGCGTTGTAGATGTTATTGAAATACCTGCACCAAAAGGCGCGCCGCAGTTTCAGCCAAAAGGCGGTATTGCAATTATAGCTAAAAACACATGGGCTGCATGGCAAGGGCGTAAAGCATTAAAAGTCGTGTGGGATGATGGCAAAAATGGCGATTACAATTCAGAAGAATTTAAAAAGTCATTACTAAAAACAGTACAAACTCCACAGGCAAACATACGTGATAAAGGCGATGCCATGGGCGTGTTGGCTAAATCGAGCAATAAACTCGTAGCTGATTATTACGCACCGCATCTTGCTCAAGCACCAATGGAGCCGCCGTGTGCAACAGCTATGTACAACAAAGACAGTGTTGATATATGGGCTGCTACGCAAAATCCACAAGCCGATATGAAAACAGTGGCTGCCATGCTTGGCATGGATGAGAGCAAAATTAATGTTCACGTTACCATGTTAGGAGGCGGCTTTGGGCGTAAGTCAAAACCTGACTTTTCAGCAGAAGCAGCTTACCTTTCAATGAAAGTAGGCAAACCTATTCGTGTGCAATGGACGCGTGAAGATGACATACAACATGGTTTTTACCATGCGGTTTCGGCTCAGCATATTGAAGCATCGCTAGATAAAAATGGCGCTATAGAATCTTATTTACACCGCACCGCGTTTTCACCAATTACCTCTACCTTTTCAGAAGGGGCGACTACGCCAGGGAGCTTTGAACTGCGCTTAGGGTTTACCGATAACCCTATTAACACACCTAACATGATGTTAGAAAATGGTGATGCGCCTGCCAAAGCACGAATTGGTTGGATGCGTTCTGTATCAAATATTTTTCATGCCTTTGCTATTCAGTCATTTATTGGCGAAGCGGCGCACAAAGCCGGTCGCGACCAAAAAGACTATTTACTAGACACCATAGGTCCGAGTCGCATTGTTGATGTAACTGAGCAAAATGCCACATACGATAATTACGGTGGCGATAAAGAGGTTTACCCTTTAGATATTGGCAGACTGCGCCATGTTATTGAAAAAGTAGCTGACATGAGTAAATGGGGGCGAGAACTTCCTAAAGGGCGAGGTTTAGGCATAGCAGCACACAGAAGCTTTTTAACTTACGTAGCTACGGTAGTTGAAGTAGAAGTGTCGGATGCTGGCGATTTAAACGTAATTAAATCGTGGGTTGCCATTGATGCGGGTACGGTTGTAAACACCGACACCGTTAAAAACCAAACCCAAGGTGGCTCTATTTACGGGATTACAACTGCAATCAGCGATGGTATTACCTTTGATAAAGGGCGCGTACAGCAAAGTAACTTTCATGATTATCGCGTACCGCGTATGAGCGATTCACCTCTTGAGATTGACGTTGAAATTGTACAAAGCGATGCACCACCAGCAGGGGTAGGCGAGCCATCTACACCAGTTTATGCGCCAGCATTATGTAATGCTATTTTTGCAGCGTGTGGAAAGCGTATTAGGCAGTTACCAATAGGTGACCAGTTAAAAGCGTAACTAAATAACCTACAGCTTAAACAAAAAAACCGCCAAAATGGCGGTTTTTTTAGAAGTTAGCGATTAGTGAGTTTTTTCAAACTCATCAACTTCACGCTCTGCTTCTTCTTTAGATTTACCATACTGCTGCTGGATTTTACCCACTAGCTCTGTACGGCTACCTTCAATTTTATCTAAATCGTCGTCAGTAAGATCGCCCCATTTTTGCTGAGCCTTACCTTTAAGTTCGTTCCAATTACCTTTCATACGATCGCTGTTCATAAGTTTCTCCTTACTTAGATTTAATTAACGTTCAGTATAAAAGGAGCAAGGCGTATACCAATAAGTTAAATTTTTATTTTGCATTTATAATCATGGTGTTATGTTTTTATTGGGGCAGTAATAATTAATTTTTTGAGCACATCCTTAAAAAATGTACAGAGCGGTCTGTAATTATTTCTGATTATGTAACCCTTAATTAAATCCTTTATAACCACATAGCTTTAGCGGCGCGTTTATTTTTGGTTTTTGTTACAATGCACACAAAGCAATTTTGGGTAAATAGCTGTGCTGCCGGTTCAAGACATATATCAACAACTCGTTACTACATTACAAAGTAATCCTATTACGTTATTACAAGCACCGCCTGGTGCGGGTAAATCTACGTGGTTGCCGCTACAACTAATGCGTGACGGGCATTTTAAACGTATTGTAATGCTAGAGCCTCGCCGTTTAGCTGCACGTAATATTGCAAGTTACTTAGCAAAGTGCCAAAACGAGAGTGTTGGGCAAAGTGTGGGTTTGCGGATTAGAGGTGAGAGTAAAGTAAGCGCTAATACGCGCCTCGAAATAGTCACCGAAGGCATGCTAACGCGCATGCTGCAAAACGATCCCGAATTAAGCGATATTGATTTACTGATATTTGATGAATTTCATGAGCGTTCAATTGCAGCCGATACCTCACTTGCCTTTGCGCTCGAGACCCAAAGTGCGCTGCGTGAAGATTTAACCATCATGCTTATGTCGGCAACGCTAGATACAGAGCGCTATACAGCTTTTTTTGACTGCCCTGTAATTCAATCAAGCGGTCGCAGCTATCCAATAGATGAAGTATACATACCCATAAAAGATGAAAGTCGCTGGCTTGATGCAATTCCTAACATAGTAAAACAAGCACTTAATGAGCAAACAGGTAGCGCATTGGTATTTTTACCTGGGCAGTTTGAGATACTACGCGTGCAACAAGCACTGAGCGATTTACCAAGTAACTGCCAAGTTGCAACGCTATTTGGCGAGCAAGATAAAGCTAATCAGCAAGCTGCTATTGCTCCTGCACCAAACGGCATGCGCAAAGTAGTGCTAACCACCAATGTAGCCGAAACCAGTTTAACTATTGAAGGCATACGCATTGTAATTGACAGCGGCAAGCGCCGTGCAGCCACCTTTAATTTAAAAACAGGGGTTACAGAGCTCACAACACAAAGTATATCGCGCTCATCTGCTGTGCAGCGTGCTGGGCGTGCAGGACGTATAGAGCCGGGCATTGTTTATCGAATTGGCTCAAAGCAAACCTTTGAGCGACGTAATAGCCACGACAATCCCGAAATACTCACATCAGACATAAGCCAACTTATGCTTGAGGCAAAGCAGTGGGGAGCCAGTATTGATGAGCTAACCCTACTTGATAAGCCCACTGAGCAGCAATGCGAACAAGCAAGTAACCTGCTTAATATGCTTGAAGCTATTGATAGCAAAGGTAAGCTCACACCGCTTGGCAGTAAAATGTTAGGTTTTGGTGCTGATATTCGTTTGGCGCATATGCTATTAAAAGCACAAATACTTGATGACCAACTCCCTGGTATTTTTAGGCTCGCTATTTATTTAGTGGCATTACTTGAGAGCCGAGTAAATAGTGCAAACGAGTTGAGCTTAGCGCTGCATAGCCAGCAGCAACGTCCGCATCCGGTATTTAAACAACAGTTAAAATATTGGCAAAGCCGCTTAAAAGTAAAAGACGAAAACAGCGAATTAAATACGCATTATATAAGTTTGCTGGTGGCATTGGCATACCCCGATCGCATCGCTAAAAAACGTGGTAATGGTTATTTACTTGCCAATGGTGCTGGTGCTGAGTTAAATGCCGATTACTGGCACAACGACGATTACTTAGCTATAGCAACCATGGGCGGGCACAAAGGTGGGCGTATATTTGCAGCCACCGCGCTTAACCCATTTGAGTTACAAGAATTTTTACCGCATTTATTTAGTGAACTTACTCGTTGTGAGTTTGATGAAAAATCAGCGCGCTTTATTCACCAAGATGAAGTAAAGCTCGGGGCTATAACGCTCAGCAGCCAGCCTAGTAAACAAAAACTAGATAAGAGCGAGCGTGCTAAAGCGTGGCTTAGCTTATTTACTAAACACGGTTTTGCTTTATTTAACGAGCAACCTGATGCGCAACAATTGCTGATACGTATGAGCCTAGCAAGTAATTTAATGCCCGATAAATTCCCGCAAATAAACGAGCAACAACTTATTCAAAATGCAGCGCAGTGGCTAGGCGTGTTTTTAGAAGATATTAAAACGCTCACGCAGCTTAAAAAGTTTAACTACTTTGAAGCATTACAAAACTGCTTTGATTGGCAACAACAAACCACGTTAAAAGCTTTGTTACCTTTGCGCTTAACGGTGCCCAGTGGCTCAAATATAAAGATAGAATACCAACTTGATGGCCCCGCAAAGCTAAGCGTGCGTATGCAAGAAGTTTATGGCTTGACCAGTACGCCTATGCTTGCCAATGGTAAATTGCCATTGCTTATGGAGCTGCTATCGCCAGGTAAACGTTCATTGCAACTTACTCAAGATTTAGCCCACTTTTGGGCTAGCAGTTACCGCGATGTGCAAAAGGAAATGAAAGGCCGCTACCCTAAACATTTTTGGCCAGACGACCCAGCCAACAGCGTTGCAACAAATAGAGTAAAGAGCAAAATGTAATTTGCCGTATTTTATAACTTTATTTACTTTAAATAGTGTGTTTTTATATTAAAAACAATAAGGAATGTTAAAAATGAAAATTATATTTGCTGCTTTACTTTTACTCTCATCGGGTGTCAGTGCTAACAATTACCAAGAAGAAGTTGATAAATTTTTTGAATTGTACTCTGATGAAAAAATAAGCGATGCTGTTGATTCCATTTACGCAAGTAATAAATATGTATCGTCGATACCTGACCAGGTAAAACAGATAAAAACACAGCTATCCTCACTTGATGATCTTGTTGGTGAAATTAATTTCATTAATAAGGTTTCTGATTATAAAGTTGGGGAGCTTTTTGTTCATGTAACCTATCTAGTAACCTACGATAGGCAGCCTATTCGTTTTGAATTTCAATTTTTTAAAGTGAAAGAAGGTTGGAGAATTTATTCAATGTCTTTTGATGACAATATCGATGAAGATATAAAAGAACTAGCAAGAAAAGCTGCGCTAAAAAATTAATGTATTAATAAATTTAGTCGTTTTAGTAAAAATACTTTTTTAGAAAGAATCGTTATGAAGTGCAAGCTAAGCTTTCTATTAATTATATTTCTTAGCCTTTTAGCCCGTGCCGATGATATTGGCAATCAGCATATTCCGTATCAATCGGATGACTCACGTACTCCTGATGGCAAAGAGCAGATGCGCAAAGGTATGAGTTTTTACTTAGGTGCGCACACGTTGTTTGAAAGCACACTGCTTAATACATTTGTGTTTAACAATACAGGCTTTGCTATTCGTTATAAGAGTCATGCAAAGGGCATTCACCCGCAAAGTAAGCAGCCAATAGAATACACCTCCACAATGATGGAAGTGATTGAAGTTGAAAATGGTAAAGTGGCGATGATCCGCAAGTACCACGAATAACAAATAAGGATATATATGAAACATTTACTTATCGCACTATCAATATTAATGCTTAGTGCATGCGCTAGTACAAAAAGTGATTTTAGATTTGATGGTTCTACACCTGAGTCAACTCAGGCCGGAGTTAATAAAGTTTTAAAGACATTAAAATCTCAAGATGTAATGCGCTTTATAGGCGCCTTAATTGCAATTCAATTTTCTGATGTGCAAAGCGCAGAAGATGTTTTAGGCGACCCAACCATGATGAATGAAATGAATTATTTTATTATTGGTAAAAAAATTGATGGCTTAAATTATTATGAAGTACTGGATCTTGCGAGTTCATCTTCATCGAAAGTGGAAGTTTCGGTAGCGAAATAGTTTCAGCTTTTTTTCTATCTAAAAATATAATTTTACGCCATTGAAGCACTGTATCAATGGCGCTTTTTATACAGTAAGGCTATTTATACATAGCTATTTTTTATGGTAGTTAATTTTTGTAAAGCACCCTATACAGCTAAATGCAGAGTATCGGCATGATCTTGGCTTTTATTATAAGAATAGGCGCTACTTTTATGTTACTGCCTGCTAAACCTCTTTCCCGCCATGGCTCTGTGCAAGGTCATCAAGTTCGGCGCAAGTGTAATCAAAACCACTTTCGTCGTATTCGTATGTCACTTTTACACTATCGCCGCCATTAAAAAGTCGTGTTTTTACATCGTTAACCGGCCAGTCTTTGAGCTCGTGTAAAAATCGGTTAGCAACTTGTGAAGATTCAAAACAATAGCGAATTTCTGTTTTCATAAATAATAAAGCTCTGGCTGTTTACCCCAGCTGCTAGCGCATTATTAATGGGGCGTTCATGATTCGGTTACAAAAAATAAAGAGTTAAATTGTAAATTTTGTGTTTCAATAAATGCATTAAACTCGGTACACACTAACGTACTTTAATTAACAAATGATGACGACTTTACATGCATTATAAATTTGCTCTTATCGCAAGCTCGGTTTTTATACTAAGCGCTTGCGGTGGTTCAGGCTCCGATGATACGCCAACCGTTAACGGAAATAAAATCCCCATTTTGTCAGTCGCTGATATTCCTAGTGAATTAAGTAAAGGCCAAACAATTGAGCTAACAGCAACAGCCAGTGATAAAGACGGCACTATTACATCTGTTGTGTGGCAACAAACGCAAGGGCCTGAACTAATTAGTGGGCCTTTAGAGGCAACAACTACTTCAGTAACACTGCTAAATGCGCAAAGTTATAAGCCTGTTGATTATGCTTTTTCGGTAACAGCAACCGATAACGAAGGGGCAAGCAGTGTAAAAACGCTAAGCTTTACTGCACGTAATAATATGGATGACATTAGCGCCGCACGGTTACTACACCAAGCAACAATGGGACCTAAGCTTAGTGAAATACAAAACGCACAAGGTTTAAGCGAGCAGCAATGGCTTGATAAACAAATAGCGCTACCTATTAATTATCACCGTGATTATTTAGTAAAGTTAAATGACGATGATGACTTTAAATACATAAGCCGCATAGACGCATGGTGGAAGGCAGTAATGCAAAGTGACGATCAACTTCGTCAACGTGTTGCATTTGCGTTAAGTGAAATATTAGTAGTGTCGGATGAAAACAGTGCCTTAAGAGGCCAACCTGAGGGCATGATCACTTATTACGATTTGCTACTAAAGCATGCCTTTGGTAATTATCGTGACTTACTCGAAGATGTCACGCTTTCGCCTATTATGGGAACTTACTTAAGCCATTTGGGTAACGAAAAAGCAGACGATGCACTTAATATTCGCCCAGATGAAAATTACGCACGTGAAGTAATGCAGTTATTTACTATTGGCCTTGAAGAGCTAAACCTAGATGGCAGCGCCAAGCTTGATGCACAAGGTAATACTATTGCTACTTACGGACAGGTCGAAATAGAGGGTTTTGCACGCGTATTTACTGGTTGGACGTTTGCCGATAGTGAAACATTTAAGCGTAAAAGTCGTGACTATATTAAACCAATGGAAGCATTTGACGAGTACCATTCTAGTAAACAAAAAACCTTACTAAATGGCGAGGTTATACCACAAGGTTATACAGCAGAAGAGTCATTGCAAATAGCGCTCGATAATTTATTTAACCATCAAAATGTTGCGCCATTTATTACTAAGCAACTTATTCAGCGATTAATTACGTCAAATCCAACCCCCCAATACGTTGAACGAGTAGCTAATGTATTTATTGATAATGGCGCCGGTGTACGCGGCGATTTAGCGGCGGTAGTAAAGGCTATATATTTAGATGATGAAGCACGGCATTTTGGCTCAGTGCTTAACTATCAAGGTAAAATTAAAGAGCCTATTTTAAAAACCGTACAGTTTTGGCGAAATCTCGATGCTAAATCTTTGGCTAGTTACTATAAAACATGGAATTTAATAAATAGCTACGGGCAAGGACCCATGCAGTCGGCTTCGGTATTTAACTTTTTTAGGCCTGATTATCAAACCGCAGCTTTGCGAAATGAAGGTATTGTTGCGCCAGAGTTACAAATAGCAAACGATGCGACACTGATTGGCACCATGAACGCGCTTTACGCAAGTTTAGTGTGGAGTACCGCTGAAGCACACAGTGATTTAAATTCAAATGGTATTTATGTTTATATTCAAGACGACATGAATGTTTTAGAGAAAAACGGTGTTAGCGCGCTATTAACTCAGTACAACACGTTATATTTTGCAGGCGCAATGAGCAGTGGCACACGCCAAGCATTACTTGATTTAGATGCCTACTTTAATGAAGAGCAATACCGTGAACGGGTTTCGTATTTATTATATATGATTGCTATTTCACCTGAATTTAACGTGCAGTATTAGGAGCGCATAATGAGCATTAATAGAAGAGAGTTTTTGTCGTTATGTGTAAAAGGCAGCGTATCGGCTGCCGCGTTAACGAGCCTGCAATTACAAGCATTAACTGGAGCGACTAATGCCGTTGAGCTAGGTGATTATAAAGCATTAGTGTGTGTGTATTTATACGGGGGGAATGATTCGTTAAATATGCTCGTTCCGCTTGAAGGCGAGCAACGGAGTTTGTACAAGCAAAGCAGGCAAAACCTAGCGGTAGAGAGCCCACTTGAGCTAAGCATTAAAAGCCAGTTTGCAGGTGGCGTAGGTATTCATCCTTCACTTGAACCGATACAAAATGTGTTTGAATCTCAAAATTTAGCATTTATAGGCGGGGTAGGTACTTTACTCGCTCCCACAACATTGAATGACTATAAAAATAAAACAATAGGTTTGCCTAAGCATTTGTTTTCGCATAACGATCAGCAAGCTGCGTGGATGTATGGTCGAGAAAAACAATCACTTAATAGCGGGTGGGGCGCACGACTTTTAGAGCGTTTAGAGTTACAAGATGAGTTTGCAGCTAATGTATCACTCGACGGTACTAATTTATGGCAAACGGGAAGTGCTAGCAATGCATTTGCGCTTAACAAAAGCGGCATTAGTAGTATTAACGCGTTTGGAGGGTATCAACCTCGTAGCGAGCACGTAACCGCTATTATGAACCGCTTACTAGGCAATACGAGCCATCCGTTAAGTACAGCTTATGCCAATGGCTTAACAAGTGCGATAAATAACACTCAAGCAATGAACAGCGCGTTAGAAAGCGCGCCTGCACTTATTACCCCATTTAGCGATAATAGCCTTAGTGAGCAATTTGCCGCAGTCGCTAAAACAATTAGCGTACAGGCAAAGTTGAGTACTCAACGCCAAGTGTTTTTTGTTTCTATGGGGGGGTATGATACCCACGACAACCAATTAACAACGCACCCTGCTTTATTAAATACGTTAGCTCAAGGGTTAAGTGAATTT
This sequence comes from Pseudoalteromonas sp. SR43-5, assembly GCF_014163835.1. Lineage (NCBI taxonomy): Bacteria > Pseudomonadati > Pseudomonadota > Gammaproteobacteria > Alteromonadales > Pseudoalteromonadaceae > Pseudoalteromonas > Pseudoalteromonas sp. SR43-5. Next base: position 12,901 of record NZ_JACJEA010000004.1, on the reverse strand, counting down.
GATAGTGCGATGAAAGAGCTTGATATGGCTGATAAAGTGACTACGTTTACTATGTCTGATTTTGGTCGCACGTTGACCTCAAATGGCGATGGCACTGACCATGGTTGGGCAGGGAACCAAATAGTAATGGGCGGCGCAGTAAAAGGCGGCAATATATATGGCGAGCTATTAACTCAACATTTGGATGGCGCACAAGATACCGGTGGCGGGCGTTTAATTCCAAGTGTTGCTAATGAGCAGTACTTTGCCACATTGGCTCAGTGGTTTGGTGTGCCAAGCTCTGAGCTTGTTGATATTTTTCCAAACTTGAGTAACTTTGATCACACAACATTGGACTTTTTTGTGTAATTAGTCGCTAATAGTAATCTAAAAGCGCTTGTTAGTAGTATAAGCTACTGTTTAATAGTGCTTAATTGTTTTAATAATAAAAAATCACACAATATAGGAATCATAAAATGAAAGTTTTAGTGAGCTTAGTTAGTCTAATCGCCTTTTTACTCGTCATACTGCCGGGGCCTTTGTATAAATTTGGTATTGTAGAGCTAGGAACTGCGTTTGCTGGTTTTAAATTTGGTGTTTACGCTGGTGGCGCTGCATTGGTGCTACTTATAGTACAAGCGTTATTTATGCGTAAAACGTTAACGCTAAGCAGTGGTGTTATTGCGCTTGTGTTTTCGGTTGTGGCTATTGCTATGCCACTTAACATGATGAACAAAGCTAAAAGCGTACCGGCAATTCATGATATTTCAACAGATTTAGTTAACCCACCAAAATTTGTAGCAATTGCGCCACTGCGTGTTGAAGCACCAAATCCAGTAGAGTACGCAGGTGAAGAAACGGCAGTACAGCAACGCAAAGCATACCCTGAACTGGCAACGTTAAGCTTTGCACAATCTAAAGCCGATTTGATGGCAGCAAGCGAACAAGCAGTTAAAAATCTTGGTTTTGCAGTGGTAAGTGCAAACACGGCTACAGGTATTGTAGAAGCTACTGATACAACCACATGGTTTGGTTTTAAAGACGATGTGGTAATTCGTATTAAAGATGAAGGCAGCCAGCGTTTTGTTGATATTCGTAGTAAATCGCGAGTAGGGCGTAGTGATTTAGGAAAAAATGCAGAGCGCATTCATTCAATTATTAATGAACTAAACAGCTTACTTGCAAAATAATTAAATTTAGCGCCCTAGTACTAACGATTGAGCCCAAACACTGTTTGGGCTTTTTTGTGCCTATTTTATATTGTCAGGTTCTATTCACGGGCTATGGACTATGCTGTTGATGATTTAAATTTTTAACCACTATGGAGTTATTATGAAAACAGTAGGATATGCAGCAAAAAGCCAAGGTTCTGAATTGACAGAGTTTTCTTTTGAGCGCCGCGATTTGCGAAATAACGATGTAGAAATTGAAATTTTATACTGTGGTGTGTGCCATTCAGATTTACACGCCGTACGAAATGATTGGGGTGGCAGTGACTACCCGCTAGTACCTGGGCACGAAATTGTTGGTAAAGTTATGTCGGTAGGTAGCGACGTTAAAAAATATAAGCAAGGCGACACAGTTGCTGTGGGTTGTATGGTTGATTCGTGCCAAAGTTGCGATCAATGTGATAACGACGAAGAGCAATTTTGCCGCGAAGGCATGGTTGGTACGTACGCAGGCAAAGACCGCGTTAGTGGTGAAATGACCCAAGGTGGATATTCTAAGCATGTTGTTGTACGCGAAGAATTTGTACTTTCTGTACCAGAAAATTTAGACCTTTCACGCGTTGCACCGCTACTTTGTGCAGGTATTACTACGTATTCGCCACTTCATAAGTGGGGCGTAAAAAAAGGTAGCCGTGTTGGTGTTGTTGGTCTAGGTGGTCTTGGTCACATGGCCGTTAAAAATGCAGTTGCAATGGGTGCAAGCGTTACGGTAATTGGCCGTAGTGAGTCTAAAAAAGATGATGCGGTTAAATTAGGCGCTCAGCACTATTTAGTGTCATCTAATGATGACGAAATGAAAGACTCGCAATCTGCCTTTGACGTCATTATAGATACAGTCCCTGTAAAACATGATTTATCTATTTACACACCGCTACTTGATGTAGATGGTACATTAGTTATTGTTGGCCAAGTTGGTCCAGTGGATGAGCTAAGCACGGTGCCATTATTAATGGGTCGCCGTCGTATTGCAGGCTCACTTATTGGTGGTATTGCACAGACGCAACAAATGCTCGACTTTTGTGGTGAAAATAACGTGCTACCTGAGTGCGAAATGATCAACATTGACGAAATTAACACGGCATACGAGCGTATGGAAAAGTCAGACGTACGATACCGCTTTGTTATTGATATGGCATCGTTAAACGCTTAATTTACTAGGTAAATTAAAAATAAAAGAGCCGCTAATTAGCGGCTCTTTTTGTATTTTAAATTAACTCGAACTCAGTTAATTAGTAGCTTGCGCTGTTGGTTGCTGTTTGTTTAGTTGTAAGTAACTTAATAGCCACATACCCAAACCACCTAAAAACAATGCAGCTGCTACGTAACCTGTTTGATTAGGTGCAGCACCTTGCGCTATTGCAATTCCGCCAACCCAAGGACCTATAGCATTGGCAGTATTAAATGCGCACTGTACTAAGGCACCAATCATAGCGTGGCCTTCGGGCGCAACGTCCATTAAAAGCGTTTGAATCAGCGTAGCCAAGCCCACACTGCAACCAATAAAGAAGATCACCGCGTAAAGAGCCCAAATATTATGGCTTGCCGTTACATATGCAAAGGCAAATACAATAGTACATACAAGCGCAAGGCCAGTCGTTTTAATTGCTGATTTATCGGCAGCTTTACCCAGTACATAGTTACCGAGTGTACAACCGATACCAAACATTACCATTGCGATAGAAATAGTATACGGAGCTGTTTTTGTTACCACTAATATGGTGTCGGCAATGTAAGTATAAATACAAAACACTCCGCCAAAGCCAATAATTACAATACCCAAAATGGACCAAACCAGTTTATTTTTAAGTACGCCAAACTCGTTTAGTAAGTTAGAAGGCTTAGCGTTATCGATACTAGGCACTACTTTATAAACAAAAACAAAAGCAATAAAGGCCAGTACTGCAGCGCCAGCTAAACAATAACGCCAACTTAAATTTTGACCTACAAGTGTAACTATAGGCACGCCAACAATAGTAGCCACAGTTAAACCCATAAACACCTTAGACATAAAGCTTGCACGCTTACCTTTTGGGGCAATATCTGATGCTAATAAAATAGCAGCACCAAAATATGCACCATGAGGTAAGCCACTTAAAAATCTAAATATTACAAGCTGCTCAAGCGACGTTGCCATCGCGCTTAACCCGTTTGAGATAAACATTAAGCTTATAAAAATGAGCAATGCTTTGCGCTTTCTCATATTAGCAGTGGTAAGCATTAAAATAGGCGCACCCACTACAACACCAATGGCGTAAGCACTAATTGCGTAACCACTTTGTGAGGGCGTTGAGCCAAATGTTTCGCTAATTAGTGGCAGCATAGGCATCATCGAAAACTCAGATAATCCTAAAATAAATGTGCCAAGTGCTAATACGAGTAAAATAGCGGTTCTGTTAAGTTGACTAGATGCCGACGTTACATCTGATGTCATAGATGATCCCTTAAGATTTAATTTTAAAAGTGAAACAGCGCAATAAATTCTGAATAGAAAATATTATATGTATGCTTAAATTTTGGTGTGAGAGGGTAGTCTGTGAAAGTGCTATTTTAAGTTAAAAAAAGTACAGAGTCATGCATAAATTAGTGTTTTTGTTAGGTTTTTAAAATGTTAATTAGAAGAAAATACTACTTAAAATTCATAAAATAAAAAAACTATTTATAAAGCATGCATCTATAAGGTGTTAAATATTCGCCGAAAGGTTATTTAGAGCTTATATTTACAGTACAGTTACATGTTGATATCACATTAATTTGCTAATGTTTTTACTAATTTACTCCTTAAGGTTTTTATATGTTTGGTATTTCTAAAAGAAACGCAAAAATTGAAGAAATGGAGCTTCAATTAATTCAAAAACAGTCTATCTTGTCGGCAATTAACAAGCATGTGGCTTATATAGAGTTTACACCTGAAGGAATAATATTAGACGCAAATCAGTTATTTCTAGCTACTGTAGGCTACAGCAAAGAGCAAATAATTGGCAAACATCATCGCATGTTTTGCGAACCTGAATATGCAAAGTCAGACGAATATAGCCAATTTTGGCAAGCATTAAAAACCGGAGATTCTAAATCAGGATCGTTTTTAAGATACAAAGCTAATGGCGATAAGCTTTGGCTTGAGGCAACTTACTTTCCTGTAGAAGAGCATGGCGTAGTCACTAAAGTGATTAAAATAGCCTCTGATATTACGACTAGTTATATACAACGAAAGGCACAAGAAGCCATAGCTAGTGCACTCGATAAAGCATTGGCTACAATAGAGTTTACCCCACAAGGTAATATTTTAAGCGCAAATCAAAACTTTTTAGCAACAGTAGGCTACAGCTTAAAAGATATTGTAGGTAAACATCATAAAATGTTTTGTACTGAAGTGTTTTATGAGAAAAACCCACACTTTTGGAATGAATTAGCGCAGGGGCAGTTTAAGTCAGGAAAATTTAAACGTATTGCCGCCGACGGTTCAGAAATTTGGCTAGAAGCTACTTATAACCCAATATTAGATAGCAAAGGTAATGTAATTAAAATAATTAAGTTTGCATCAAATATTACTGATCGTATACACAATAATAATGCAGTGACTGAAGCCGCTGCAATCGCGTATGAATCGGCGGTAGCTACAACGCAAACCGCTAAAAAAGGTTCTGAGATACTACAAAGTTCTGTTGCAAACTCAGATGCTATTGTAAGCCAAGTTCTTAAGTCAGTTGATTTAATTAAAAATCTTAATGAACAATCAGCTGTAATAGGCTCCATTGTTTCTACAATCAGCAGCATTGCTGATCAAACTAATTTACTTGCACTCAATGCTGCTATTGAAGCTGCACGTGCTGGTGAATACGGTCGAGGTTTTGCTGTAGTAGCTGACGAAGTAAGGCAACTTGCAGCCAGTACGAGTAGTTCAACTAATGAAATAGCGACCGTTGTTAAAAATAACCAAGAGCTCACTAATGATATATCAAGGCAAATTACGTCGGTTTCAGACTCTTCAGAGCAAGGCCGAGAGCTTATTGCGAATGTATCTGAGGTTATTAAAGAGATTGAGCGAGGGGCTGATATTGTTTCTCAAACAGTCGCTGAGTTAAATACTTAATTTATTATATGACCTTTTAGATTAAACACGCCTAACAACATTCAAAATTGATAAAGTGCGACAATATGTCGCGCTTTTGCTTTTGCAGTTCACACTATAATTACGCCAATTATTACAGTGGCATAAATTAACAATGGTTTATAAAAGCAAAACTCAAAAAACTTACTTACTTTCCCCTGTCGCACTTTTTATTAGCGGTGTGCTATCTACTTTTGCATTTGCCGACGATACGTCTTTAGAAGTAATTGAAGTACACGGACATGTTCAAAATAAGCACTTAGCACTTGGTTCGTCAGAATCGTTATTAAGTGATTTAGGTGTCGACTTTTCAGCTGCGGGCGGCGTATCTAACTTACCTATTTTAAATGGTTTAATGGGCGACAGAGTTAAAGTGTTAATTGATGGCGCAGATGTAACCGCTGCATGCGCTAATCATATGAACCCGCCACTTTCGTATATCTCGGCTAATCAAATTACGTCTTATAATGTGGTTGCAGGCGTGTCGCCAGTGAGTGCGGGCGGCGATAATATTGCTGGCGTAATAAGCGTTAATTCTATTTCACCACAGTATAGCGATAGCAATGAATTAGGTTGGCACTCAGGTTATGTGTCAGCAAAGTACAGTAGCGTTGATAACGGACGTAAACTTGGCGTTGGTGCACGTTTAGCAAGTGACACGCTTAGCCTTAATTATCAGGGTTCGTTTAGTGACGCAGATAGTTATGAAGACGGTAACGGCGATGTAGTATTAGATACATTGTATCGAGCACAAAATCATAGTTTAACCGCAGCTATGCGCGATGATAAACAGCAATTAGTGATAAAGCTAACACATCAAAAAATCCCGTATCAGGGATTTGCAAATCAGTATATGGATATGACCGATAACACCAGTTACGGTGCAATAGCTCAATACAAACGCTCTTTTGATAACAGCGAGCTTGAAGGGCAAGTTAATTGGCACAGTGTAAAGCACGAAATGGGTTTTTTTAGCCAAGAAAAAACAGGCATGATGCCAATGAAAACCGATGCACAAGATATAAGTACGCAGCTTAAATGGCGTATCGCGCTTAATAAAAGCAGCAGTATTTTACTCGCTCAAGAATATTACAATTACCGCATTGATGATTGGTGGCCAGGTATTGAAGGCTCAACCATGATGGGACCAAACGATTACGTAAATATAAATAACGGTAAACGAGAGCGCATAGCGGCATTTGCTGAATATGAGAGCCAAATAAATACAAAACTGTGGCTAAACGCAGGTGTACGTATTGAAAGTGTTAATACCCAAGTAGGTGAGGTTCAGCCTTACAACGACGGTATGAGCATGATGGATATGGACGATATGAGCGACATGGATAGTATGGAAACTATGACCATGAGTGATACGTCTACAGATAATAGCATTGCTGCACAGAATTTTAATGCTGGCGGCAGAGATAAAACCGACACTATAGTTGATGCTAACTTATTAATTAACTACCAAATAACAAATTATGATGAGCTGCAATTTGGTCTTGCCCGTAAAAACCGCGCGCCCAATTTATACGAGCGATACAGTTGGGGTGTAAGCACCATGGCAACCACCATGATTGGTTGGTATGGCGATGGTAGTGGCTATATTGGTAACCCTGATTTAGACGTTGAAACTGCGCATACAATAAGTGCTACTTATATTAGATCGGCTAAAGATGATGGTTGGCGATTAAGTACCAATGTGTGGTATACCGATGTGAGCGACTATATTGATGCTGATGTTGTAAGAAGCTTCAATAGTTATAACTTGGACAATACAACGCGTAACATTTTTCAGTTCACTAATGTAGATGCCATTTTGTATGGTGCAAAAATAGATTTAACAGCCAACATTTATGAATCTAAGGACTTAGGTAACTGGCAGTTACACGCTAATGTTACTAATACGAGAGGCAAGCGCGACGATACTAACCAGCCGCTTTATCAAGTTAAACCACTGCAGACCCAGCTAGGTATTAGCCAGCAAATGGGTCGGTTTGAAAACGCATTATCTTGGCAGTGGGTCGATAATAAAAGCCGTGTAGATAATAATCGTTTTGAAAACCAAACAGACAGCTACAGCTTGGTTAATTTAAGCTCTAAAGCCACATGGGATTCATTAACGCTAAGCGCAGAAGTGAGTAACGTGTTTGATGAGTACTACCAACTCCCACTAGGCGGCGTAAGTATTGCAGCACTTAAACAAGATAGCAGCAACGGGTTTGAACAACTTGCTGGGCAGGGTCGTTCATTTAATGTAAGCATTAGTTACGCGTTTTAACTAAATTAAATTTTAAAATAAAGTAAAAGCCATAACTGTGTTATGGCTTTTTTCATACGCTTTAATATGTAAGCCGTAAACTTATTTTTATGAAATATTTGTACGCAAAAAGCGCTCTATTAAGCACGCTTGTACTAATTTTACAGCGTTATTTTAAGGCAATGCAGTAAAAAGCAGTAACTTGTTCATCACCCAATGATTAGGAAGTACAGTGTTTAAGCAATTTAAAAATAAAGTGATGGGTGCGCCAACAGCTATGGCCGGTTTAGCTTTGGGTATTGCTAGTATGGGATGGACATGGGAAAACGTTTTTAATTTAAACTCCCAAGGGCAATTTTTGGGAGCGGTATTAGCTGGCGTATTAGTTTTACTTTTGGCTGCTAAGTTTTTACTACACCCTCATTTATTAAAAGCCGATTTAGCACACCCAGTTGCAGGAAGTGTGATCCCTACATTTGCAATGGCTAATCTTGTTATTTCAAACTCAGTTGGGCAATTTAACCCATTAGCTGGTGATATTATGTGGGTTTTAGCTTTTGTGCTGCATCTCACATTTTTGGTGAGCTTTTTATACCAGCGGGCAAAAAAGTTTGATTTTGAAGATATGGCACCTAGCTGGTTTGTGCCACCAGTGGGGATCATTATTGCAGATGTTACTTTTTTGGGTAATCCGACATTAGCGTGGTTAGCTTATAGTGCGTTAGTTATTGGTATATCAACGTACGCCATAATGCTGCCAATTATGTTTTATCGTTTTTTATTAGCCTTAAAAAGTGACTACGAAATGCAGCCAACACTTGCCATTTTAGCAGCACCAGCCAGTTTAACATTAGTGGGGTATTTTCATGTTTTAGCTAATCCGTCACTTGTTATAGTGGGGGCATTATTTATATTAGCGATAATAAAAACACTGATTGTTTATGTGTTATTTATAAAGTTATTACGCAGACCTTTTACGCCGAGCTACGCTGCTTTTACATTTCCAATGGTTATTGGGGCAACTGCATTATTTAAAATGAAAGACTGGATGCAAAGTATAAACCTCGCAATGCCATATGTAGATACAGTTAATTACTTAGCTACGTTTGAACTTATAGTTGCCACGGCAGTGGTTGGTTATGTAAGTGGTCGGTACTTTTGCCACTTTAAATTATCAAAGCAACAGGTAACGTAAAGTTACTCTTGGATTACCTGTGGCTCATTATTTTCTTGCTCAGCTAGTTTTTCGCGCTCAGCTTTTGACACATAACCAGGTTTGTTGCTTTTGTGTAGTTTAGCGTTAGTGCGTTTATCTTTTTTTTGAAATTTAGTGACGATTTTTTTACGACGGTTCACAATTAAATACTCTCTTAATTTTAAGTCGCGCATTATACAGTCATCCTCATAAAAGCTGCTATATAAATATTTGCCTTAAGTAATCTGCGCGTTTGGCGTAAAGAGCTATAAGTAAGTAACTCATAGCGTTATAATTACCGCTCTTAGCTATTAATTAAATGGGAATTGTTTTGAAAAAGTTAGCTTTAGCCAGTATTGCTTTATTTGCATTTGGCGCACATGCGCAGTTAAATAAAAATATTGATAGCGTTGCCGATTACGCAGTAAATACCTACCAAAATGCTCAAATACACACACTAACTAACTTAGTGGCTTTTCCGACGGTTAATAAAAGCGACATTAGCACTCCTCAAAATCCCGATTTTATTGGCTTTAAAGCACTTTTAAAAATGAAAGCCGCAGAGCTTGGTTTTGACTACCAAGATTTAGGCTACACCGTATTAATTGGTATGGGCGAGCAAAGCGAAAAAGTAACGGTAGTAACCCACGGCGACGTGCAACCTGCTAATGCAAGTAAATGGAAACAAAGCCCTTTTATTATTGATACATCTGAACCGGGTAAATTAGTTGGTCGTGGTACTGAGGACGACAAAGGTGCAATAGCAACAGCGCTTTACGCCATGAAAGCAATTAAAGATAAAGGCATAACCCTTAATAACCGTATTGAGCTTATGATTTACCTTGCTGAGGAGTCTGATTGGGGTCCGCTTACTCAATTTATGAAAACGTACGAACAACCAAAATATGCAGTAACGATTGATGCATCATACCCTGTAGTGGTTGCCGAGAAAGGCTGGAGCTTAATTGCACCTACTTTTAATGCAACATCACCACAAACGGGTGTGTATGTAAGCGATGTAACTGGCGGTGCGTTTAGAAGCCAAATTCCAGAAGACGCCAGCTTAGTGCTTCACAATGCAGACGCGGCACTTATTAATACATTAAAAGCAAAAGCTAAAACATTAAATAAAGTTGAATTTAACTTTAGTGAAAAAAGTAATGGTTTAGCAATAAGCGTTAAAGGTATGTCGGCGCATTCATCTGAGCCGGAGTCGGGTATAAATGCTATTGCTTATTTAGCTGAGTTATTTAAAGGTGTGAAGCTTGAAAATAACAGTGACGGCGAGCTAATCGACTTTGTGAATCAGTTAATTGGTTTAGACATTCACGGTAAACAATTTGGCGAAATAGCTTACAAGCACGACTTTATGGGCCCAATGACAGTGGCACCAACCGTTATTGAGCGCGATGGTAATGCGCTAACACTTGCTGTAAATGCACGTCGCCCAATGGGTAAAGACGAAGCTGTACTGCAAAAGCAAATTGATGATGCACTCGCGAATTGGCAGGCTGCTAACAATGTAACGCTTGCTAACATAGAAACAATTATTGGCACACCTATGCTACTTGATGGTGCGCCGCATGCGCAAAAGCTACTTGATATTTTCAAGCATTTTACGGGTGACGAAAAAGCTGACTTTGTATCGATTGGTGGTGGGACTAATGCAAAGCTGTTTGATAACGCGGTATCGTTTGGTCCTTCAATGCCAGGTAAGCGCTACACAGGTCACTCAGAGCATGAATTTATGACACTTGAGCAACTAGATCTTAATTTGCGTATGTACACAGCGATGATGATAGAGCTGGGTAATATGTAAGTTATAGTTGTTTAGTAAAAGCCGCCTTGTTTGACTGAGCAGACCCAGCAAGGCGGCTTTTTTGTGTTTATTAAAACTGGGCTACAAAGCTAAGATTGTATATATCATAGTTATCATTATCAGTGTAATTAGCTGTGAAGTAGTAGCTATCATTAATAAAGTACTTACCTTCAATAACTAAATCAGAGTCGTTTGAGCCAATACCGACTGCAACATGTTTATTGAAGTAATAGTTTGCGAGCACATTAAAAACTGAGTCGTCGCCAACATCTAGATAGTCAACATTTACAGCAAAATAGCTGTCATCATAAAGATGGGCAAAGTAACGTGATGATAGGTCCCACGACTCTGTTTCATCATCTGTTTCAACAGTAAAACCAATGTAGTCGGTGTCGTTAATTTCATGATTATACTGAGCTTTAAACAAATAAACTGTATCGCTATATTCATAATCTAACATACGTACAGATACTTTTAGTGAATCAGCAAATAAGTAACCTAAACCTAGTGAATAGTTGTCGGCATCACCAATATTAGGTAGTTCAAAAGTTGCAAAAGCATTGCCGTAAAAGCCTTCTCCAAAAATACCTTTTCCACTATAACCATCTGAATTAAAATAATTTAAGCCTATATTGCTATCTGTATCTAAGTAGCCAAAATCATCCCACACACCTGAATTTTGCTGCTTCTCAAAGTAATAGTGAGTTGATAACCCGTACACATCATCGTTGTAATAATCAGAATCAATTTTTGCGTAGTTTATAGAGTTAAACCATTGTTTTGATTCTGACTGCTCGGCGTTTACAGACGCTGTGCAGCTAAGTGCGAGTAAAGTGAGTGGCATTAAAAAGCGCATAAGTATCCCTTCTTATAATTAAGTAAATTTGTTACTAGAATGGGTATTATATTTGTGAGGTTTATAAGGCAATTAAATGATTGTAATAAAGTGTTTAGATGTTGTTGGTTTTCCTAATTAAAAAATTAGGTTTACCTCAGGCAAGTTTTCGAAGCTTGGTTTGGCAAATAAATACCCTTGCATAAGCTCAACACCTGCGTTTTTAAGCCACTTATATTCTTCTACCGTTTCAATCCCTTCAGCTAGTGCGGTGATGTTTAAATCGCGAAACATATTTAAGCAATGAGTTACTATTAGTTGGCGTTTTTTGTCGTTGTTAATATCGCGTATGAGCGCCATATCAAGCTTGATAATATCTGTTTGAAAGTCAGCCAGTAGATTTAAACCAGAATAACCTGCACCAAAGTCATCAGTGGCGGTTTTAAATCCGAGAGACTGATAGTAATCAACAATGCGTTTAATGTGTGCGGTGTCTTCTATTTTTTCAACTTCAGTAAATTCAAACATAATATTTTGAATTGGAAAGTTATACTTTTTTGCAGCTTCGAGTGTGGTGCGTATACATCGCTCAGGTTTATAAATAGCATTAGGTAAAAAGTTAATGCTTAGCATTGATGTTATGCCCAGCTTTGCGGCTAGTTGAATGGCTTTAATACGACAAAGCTGATCAAATGCATAGCGGTTGTCTTCATTCACTTTTGAAATAATTGAATAAGCAGACTCGCCATTTAAACCTCTAACCAATGCTTCATAGCCATAAATTAGGCGAGTTTTACAGTTTATAATCGGTTGAAAAGCCATAGAAAAATCAAATTCAAGATCGTTGGCGTCAGCACAATTACTACATGTCACTTTTTCACAATCTTTTGATTTTTCGATCACTTAGTTCATCCTCTGATGCATATTTGTTTAGGTTAGTTGAGATTAGATTCTAACACAAATAGATTAAAGTATTGTTTTTTATGTTTTTATACGTAATAAATAACTATGTAATTAAATGAAAAATAATGACTAATGTCAGATCACTTAGTGACATTTGGCAGGTGTGTACGTTGCTTATTAAAACAATAATAGCGACATACATTACTTGGAGAATATAAATGAGCAATACAATTACAATAGGCAAAAAAATTAAAGCATATTTACTTATTTTAACTTTGCTAAGCGTTATAAATTTACTAACTTCGCCTAGTTATATCTGGGTAGTATGGCCAGCGCTTGGGATGGGAATTGGGCTAGTAGTAAGTGCTTTGAGTAGGAATAAATCTAGGGCGTATTGATTTTTGTGGATTGAAATTTATTCAATCTAGGGGCGATTTAATCGCGGCGTGAGGTTTGTAACCTAGTGGGCTCGATAACTGCTCCTGCGTTATTCTACTGGCTTACATCCATGTAAGAATAAGTAAAAACCGAGCAAAGCTTCCGCGTCCTGCTCACGCCCCTTACCTACATCCA
>NZ_JACJEA010000049.1:0-26410 GCF_014163835.1 Pseudoalteromonas sp. SR43-5 | reverse complement strand
CTAACTAACTAACTAACTAACTAACTAACAATATCCCACGCACTTGTACCCGATGCAGAAAGATTGCTTGTGTTATTACGTAATACTTTATTGCCTACATTAACTGATGACTCAGGACGGCTCACTAAATACCCCTGAACTGAACTCACACCCATTTTTTTAACAAGCTCAAACTGCCCTATTTCTTCAACGCCTTCAGCTACAATTTTAAGGCCCAGCTTTTGTCCAAGCTCACTAATTGTATTTAATATATCGTTATATTTTTGGCTTTTATTGGCTTGAGCTATGAACGAGCGATCAATTTTAATAACATCAATTGGTAAATCCGCTAATGTACTCAACGAGCTAAAACCTGTACCAAAGTCATCAATTGCAATAGTGATGCCTTCTTCTCTTAATCTACTTAGCTCTTTGATTATTCTAGGACTGGCTTGAATAAATGTTGATTCGGTAATTTCAAGCATTAGAGACGTCGCCGGTAAGCCGGTTTTTTTTAGCTTCTTCATTATCCAATCATAAATATCACGGTGCTTTAACTGAATGCCCGAAACGTTAACTGATATTTTTACTTTGCGCATACCTGCATTATGCCATGCAGCCATTTGCCGACACGATTCAAGCATAATCCAATCGCCAAGCTCTAAAATTAAATTCGACTCTTCTGCTATTGGAATAAATTCTGAAGGTGGGATCATACCTTCAACTGGATGGTCCCACCGGGTAAGTGCTTCAAAATAATCAATCATACAATCTTCAACATGTACAATTGGCTGAAAAGACAAGTAAAAATCTTTACACGCGAGCGCTAAACGCAATTCTTCGAGTAAATAATGGTAACGGCGCATTTTGTTGCCCATTTCTGGCGAGTAAACTTTAAATATTCCCTTACCATCACTCTTAGCTCTGTACATAGCAACATCAGCTAATTGTAAAAGTGCTTGTGGGGTTGACGCGCTTTCTGGGTAAGCAGCAATACCAATACTGGCACTAATTTTTACTATTTTATTGCCAAGCACAAAGTCTTTTTCAAGCTCACTTAACACGTGCTTCGCAATGTCAACAACTCTGTCGCTATCATCAAGTAGTTCTATAAATATGGAGAATTCATCTCCACCTAATCTTGATAAGTTTTGCTCTAATTGATTAGCGCTATTAATATTACTTAACTTATGGTGACGTAAAACATTTGCAAGTCGACTGGCCACTTGAACTAATATTTCATCACCAAAACTGTGGCCAAACGAATCATTTACTTGTTTAAAGCCATCCAAGTCGATAAATAGAAGCGCACATTTGAGATCTTCCTGATTAGCATGATTTATTTGTCTGTCTATGTGTTCAATATATGCATGGCGGTCAATTAACAGCGTCAGTTTGTCTTGACAAATACTTGTTTGAGTTTGTTTTACATAATTAACTACGTGTGAATTTAAGCTATTTATAGATTGACTTAAGCTGCTTACACCTAATGGGTTCTCTGCCGGTTTAACTTGTAAATTAAATGCAGTAAGTAAGCTATTGGCTTGGCGGTTGAGCTCCGCTATTTGATTTTTATAATGACGTTTTCTACGTTCTCTACGTAAGTAGATACCTGAGCCAAATATCAATATACATAAAAATAAAAAGTTCATGGGTGATGAGAGCGTCATCATGATTAACTTATTAGAATCAGCGGCTACAAATTGGGTATCAGTGGTTTTAATAAGTAAAAAATCAGCTGTTGGCTGCTCAATTATATAATGGCCATTTAAAATGGGATTATACCAAGGAGCCATATCAAGGGAGGTATTCGTGATCTCGAAACTTCGTATATCAATATTAGTCTGAAATAGATTTATACGGTTGATCTGATTAGTTAACTCTATGTTTATGCAGAAACAAAATAGAACTATGATTAAGAAAATAAAACCGAGCGGCTTAAGTTTATTCATAAAAAAAATCCATCTATTTTGCTTCTCCTATCAAACCTATTACCAAAAGCGGATTATATCGCTTGCATTTAGTACTACGCAAGCATTGATATAATCCTAAGCCATTAGAATAACAAAAAATTGTAACGATAATGGATTAACTAACTATATCTACATATAGTATAGATGGGATTAATAAAAATAAACAAAAACGTTTCAATTGTTTAAAATTTAATACATGCGGTATATAAACTTTGTCGTTTTTTCTGCCGCATTAATCTATGCCTCACCACTACAGCTTTAAGTACTTATATTTACTCAACCTTAATCGCATTTGCTCCGCTGTCGTACATCATTTAAAAATTATTCTTGCGCATTATGCATTGCTACTCAAACTAGTAGGAATTATCGCTAATAAAATTATTATTAATATTTAAAGCTGCCATGCATAGCTAACTTTTGTAAATAAGGTACGTTGATCTCGCTCAATATTTTTAAGAGAATCGTCTTGGTAACCTCTATCTGAGTAACCCAAATAAAACAGTGTTTGCGCATTAATTTTATATGAGTAAACAAGCTGACTACCGTAGTCTTTGTTAATTTGGCTAACTTGATAAAAGTAGGCATTTTCGTCTCTATCAATATCTTCAAATTGTAAAATAAGCTTAAGAATTGAACGCATACTAAATTTATAATGAAGCCTAAAATCAACTAAGTTAGCTGTAAATACACGCTCCCCTTGTGGGTTATCTAATTGGCTGTAGTTATGTTTTACATCGAGCTGCCAATGGTCGTTAATGTCCCACACCATTTGGGTTTGGGTGTCAAACGCATCGCCTAATTGCTCATTTGCATAATCAATGCGGCTAGCGTATTCAACATATAATGATAACTTTAAATCTTTAGTGGGTTTAAAGCCTGTATAAATGTAACCAATATTTTGATTATAAAAATTGTCATTATAATTTTCATAACGGTGTACTAAACCAATTTCAAAAATAGATTGTTTTTGACCTTTAAAACTCAAAAAGCCTTCGTATTCTTCTTCAAGTAAGTCGCCATTTTGCGCCCACGTTTTATCCCAGTCAGCTTCGTATGACCATGAGGTAAGTAAATCAGACTCATCTCTGTACCATGTTTGTCCGCCACCAAAGCCTACTTTTTCATAATCGACTTTAGCTTGATAACCTAAATCAGTGCGGTAGTCCTGCCCAATATTTTCATAAGATGAAAATAATTTGTAATCACGTTTATCGCGGGTAAATTCTAGAGCATAAGCTTCATCTGATTGAGTTTCGGATAGATTATAATTTTGAATTAAAAATTCAGAGTTACGAGTATTAGCAGATGATACTTGATACAAAAGAGTATCCGATTGATTAAACCAGTAGCTACCATCCACTGATAATACAGTGTTGTGATAGTCATCACTTTCTCTGTGCGTGCTTGAAATACCAATAGTACCTTGCTGACCTAAGTCATATTGATAACGCCCTGCGGCTGCATTCGTTTTTTCGTTTAAGCTTGCAAAGCCAGAGCCCTGATTCGTTGGCAGTAAAATATTACTATTGTCGTCATCAGCTAGCATTAGCGCATAACTATGATCGCCCGTTTTACCCGTCAGCTTTGCACCTAAAGTAGGCTCTGCAATTGTACGTGTATATAAAAGCTCAAATAAGCTACTTTTAAAGTAAGAAGCACCATCTAAAAAGAAAGGACGTTTTTCAGCGTAATAAATTGAGAAGGTTGTATTTACATCAAGCTCTAAAGAGTCAGTTTCTACTTGCGAAAAATCAGGGTTAATTGTCGCGTTTAAAACAGCATCTTTTGTTAAACCCCAGCGTAAATCTAAACCCACTTCAGTATCTATATCACCCTTATCCCAATCACCTGGCAACGCAGATTTATTATCGTTACGCAGTGTTGTTAATGTAGGTGTTAATTGGATATTTTTACTTGATTCAATGTCACTAAATCCAACTAACTTATCAAACTGGCAAAGGCTGCATTTCACATTTCTATCAAACCCCATGTTTGATAGCTGATATAGCACATCACGTTGGTAGTTTCTCATTACAGAAAAACCCCACGTTAGCTCATTTTCATTTTCAGGAAAACGCAGTGCTTTAAAAGGAATACGCATTTCAACAACATAACCTTTGTCGTTAATTTGTCCTGCGCTATCCCAAATAGCATTCCATGAGGTATCAGAACTCCAACCATCGGTGTCGGTCATTCGTATATCGCCTTGCGCGCCCAGCGGGTTAACATGGAATTCATAACCACTGCGTTCATCATTAAATGTATCAATAACAAGAATAACTACGTCGTCTTCCCATAGCGTATCCCGGTCACGAAGTGATGCACGAATTTGCGTAGGGTCTGGGTCTTGTGCAACATAGGCAACATATAAGTTAGTGCCATCTTCGTAAATAAAGGCATCAGTTTTTACAGGGGGTGTGCCTTTCTCGTTAGGCTCATCTTGGTAGAGTAAAGATATACGTGTTGCATTTTGCCAGTGCGCCTCATTCATAACACCATCAACGGTGATATTTGAATTAATACGGGACAAGGATACTTGCTGTTTTTTAGCCGCTACATCAAGGCTAGAAAGTAATAAAACAAAACTTAAAAATAGGAAGATAAACTTTTTTATTATAGTTATAAAGTGCTGCATAAACATCCATTTAGACTGTAATTACTCATAAGGAGCAACTTAAGCTGAGGATTGTAATTTATCCAGGTACATTTGTTAATACTTTGAAATAAAAAATTAACTATTTAATGATAAAGGAGTAACTAATTGTTATGTATTATGTTTCGAGTAGTTTAAGCTTATCGTCTATGCCATTCCATACATCAGCGTCCTCTGGAGCAGGTTTAACCTCTGTAATGCGCGGCCAGACCAGTGCAAGTTCAGCATTTAATTCAGTAAACTCTTTTTGAGACTCTGGTAGCTCATCTTCTTGGTATATCGCATCAGCTGAACACTCAGGGACACATAAGCCACAATCAATACAATCAATCGGGCTAATTGCTAAAAAATTAGGGCCTTCAAAAAATGCATCTGCTGGGCACACTGATACGCAATCGGTGTACTTACATTTTATACAATTTTCGGTGACAACAAACGCCATACTATTTTAATACCTAAGATTTTGAACAACAGTTGTGGATCATACCCATCCACCCCAAAAATACAATAAATAAGTGCCATATCAGGCTATTTTAACGTAAAATGCGCGCCTAATGTTTGCACACTCGTTGTGCCCTGCATCCCCTTATTGTGAGCGGTTATAATACCCCGCTATGACACCTAAAAGAGATATAAATGATACGTTTAACCGAAATAAAGCTGCCACTTGATCATGACGAAGACGCAATTGGTCAAGCAATTGTAAATAAACTCAAAATCCAACCTGAACAATTGCACAGTTTTAATGTGTTTAAACGTGGTTATGATGCACGTAAAAAATCAGCTATTTTACTTATTTATACACTCGATATAGAAGTTGATAACGAAGCCGAGCTACTCGCAGCATTTGAAAAAGACCAACATGTAAAAGTAGCACCAGACACAAGTTATAAATTTGTAGCCCAAGCTAACAATAATATCAAAGAGCGCCCTGTCGTGATTGGTTTTGGTCCTTGTGGTTTATTTGCGGGCTTATTACTTGCTCAAATGGGCTTTAAACCCATTATATTAGAGCGCGGTAAAGAAGTACGTGAACGTACAAAAGACACGTTTGGCTTTTGGCGTAAACGCACACTTAATACAGAATCAAATGTACAATTTGGTGAAGGTGGCGCAGGTACTTTCTCAGACGGTAAGTTATACAGCCAAGTAAAAGATCCAAAGCATTATGGCCGAAAAGTCATTACTGAATTTGTAGAAGCAGGCGCACCCGATGAAATTTTATACGTAAGTAAGCCACACATTGGTACGTTTAAACTTGTCACCATGATTGAAAAAATGCGCGCTCGTATAATAGAGCTTGGCGGCGAAATTCGCTTTAGCACACGTGTTGACGATATTCATTTAGACGACGGGCAAGTAACAGGTTTAACGCTTTCAAATGGCGAGCAACTAAACACTCGACATGTTGTATTAGCCGTTGGCCACAGCGCACGTGACACGTTTGATATGATCCACAAAAAAGGGATTTATGTTGAAGCAAAGCCATTCTCAGTCGGTTTTAGAATCGAACATAAACAATCAATGATCGATGAATGTCGTTTTGGCACAAATGCAGGAAACCCAATTTTAGGCTCTGCCGATTATAAACTTGTTCATCACTGCGACAATGGCCGCACCGTTTACAGCTTTTGTATGTGCCCAGGTGGCACAGTAGTCGCGGCAACCTCTGAAGAAGGCCGTGTTGTTACCAACGGTATGAGCCAATATTCACGAAGTGAGCGCAACGCTAACAGCGCTATTGTGGTAGGTATATCACCAGAGCAAGATTTTCCGGGTGATCCACTTGCTGGAATAGACTTACAACGCAAACTTGAAGAGCAAGCGTATGAGCTTGGTGGTAGCAACTACGATGCACCAGCGCAGTTAATTGGAGATTTCTTAAAAGGTAAATCATCTGCAGACTTAGGTGAAGTACAACCCTCTTACACACCTGGTATTAAGTTAACTGACTTGAGTAAAGTGTTACCACAATTTGCAATTGATGCCCTTCGCGAAGCGATACCAGCGTTTAATAAACAAATTCGTGGCTTTTCAACTAACGACGGTTTATTAACCGGTGTTGAAACACGTACTTCGTCGCCTATTAGTATTAAGCGTGATAAAACATTCCAAAGTATTAACACCAAAGGGCTTTACCCTGCAGGTGAAGGCGCAGGTTACGCTGGCGGTATTTTATCAGCGGGTATTGATGGTATTAAAGCAGCTGAAGCGGTCGCACTGTCTATGCTAGAAAACGCTTAAACCTCTTTTTTAAGCTGTTTATCGAAAAGCCTCACTTTGTGAGGTTTTTTTGTGCTAAATATATAGAAAATAATAACACCTCAAGCACCTCAACAATGATCAAAACATTTACCTTTTCGTTGCTTAGTGTATTAGCAATTTTTAACGCTAAAGCACAAGAGCTAAAAACCATCGATGAAATCCACAGTGCATATAAAAATAATTCTATTAATGCACAGCAACTCACCCAAAATTATATAGACCGAATTAATAAACTTAACCCACAATACAATGCAGTTATTAGTATTGAGCCTACAGCGATTGCTCAAGCTAAAACGTTAGATGAACTTGCCGCCAAAGGCACTTGGACAGGTCCATTACACGGAATACCTGTACTTCTTAAAGATAATATAGAAACAAAAGGCACACTTCCCACAACGGCTGGCTCTTTAGCACTTAAAAATAACGTTACTAATAATGATGCTTTTGTTGTTAAACAACTACGTAATGCGGGCGCTATAATTTTAGGTAAAGCTAATTTAAGTGAATGGGCAAATTTTCGTTCATCCTATTCATCTTCAGGCTGGAGTGCCGTAGGCGGACAAACACATAATGCGCACGATGTAACACGTAACCCATGTGGTTCTAGCGCAGGTTCTGCTGTTGCAGTAGCACTTAACTTTGCGCCCATAGCATTAGGGACTGAAACAGACGGTTCAATTACGTGCCCTGCCTCAGTAAATGGAGTTTATGCAATAAAACCGAGTATGGGCCAAGTATCACGCTCAGGTGTTGTGCCTCTTTCTAGTAGTCAAGACTCAGTAGGGCCGATGGCGCATTCACTTAAAGATGCATTGCTGGTTTTATCAGTTTTGCAAGGTGAGGACTCTCTCGATGCAACAACTACAGGGTTTAAATTAAATACAGGTAATCTAAAATCAAAATCGTCACTTATTATTGGTGCACTGCCTAGCGACAAATTTACAGTTGAAACGCAGCGCCTTTATGCCAAGCAGTTACAAGCATTAAAACAGGCTGGGCACACTGTTATTAATGTAGATATTACTGATAACTTAGATACGCTATTTGTTGATGAATACTATATTTTACTTTACGACTTTAAAGCCGAAATTAATCATTATCTTGCAATCACTCCCGCACAAGTAGCTGTTAAAAGCCTAAAAGCACTTATTAATTTTAATATTCAAAATAAAAATACAGAAATGCCCCACTTTGAGCAAGACATCCTAGTTCAATCTCAGGCTATTGATTTAACTAACAAACAAAAATACCAAGAGACTAAAGAACGCTATCGCACTTTAGCAACGACAGCCATTGTTAATGTATATAAAAACAACAAGCTTGATATTGTTATAGCGCCTACAGTATCACCCGCCTGGAAGACAGACTTAGTTAATGGTGATAATTTTAATGGTAGTAGTAGTTCGTTATCTGCTATTGCAGGCACAACGCACATAACTCTGCCGGTAGGCAAAGTAAGTGGTTTACCAGTTGGTTTGTCCATAATAGCAAATAAAGAGGGCGAGCAAGCGGCTTATGTATACGCAAATATTATTGATGAGGTGTTATCATCAGGCACAAAAAAACCTGAGTAAACTCAGGTTTTTTTTAACTAAACGGCGTTAACTATGACTTTTTAAGTGACAGTTTTTCGCCTTTTAAGCTTTTACGAACGCTTGAAATACGTGAGCGATTTACTGCTCTCGCTTCACCGGTTGCTTGTCCTGATAACTTGTTAGAACGTGTACGGCGTAAATGCGCTGGTTTTTTACCAATTTTATCAATTAGTACTTCACGGTTACTTACTTCGTAACCTTCTAAATATACACGTTTGATTTTTTGACCGATTAACGTTTCAATTTCAAACAAAGTGTTTTCTTCTTCGCGGCTAACAAATGAGATTGCTTGACCTTGGCGACCAGCACGACCTGTACGGCCAATACGGTGAACGTAATCTTCTGCAAGCCATGGTAAATCAATATTAATTACACGAGGTAAGCCATCAATATCAATACCACGAGCAGCCACTTCTGTAGCCACTAATACACGTACTTTGCCTTCTTTAAACTCACGTAAAGCACGACGACGGTTACCTTGAGATTTGTCACCGTGGCAAACGCCTGCCGGAATACCATCAAGGTTAAGCTCTTTAACAAGCTCATCAGCCGTTTCTTTCATGTTTACGAATACAAGCACTTGTTGCCAGTTTTTCTTACCAATCAATTCAGAAAGTAGCTCTTGCTTACGACGCTCTTCAACAGGATAAACAACATGCTCAACAGTACTTGCTGTACTGTTAGTTTGATCAACACGCACTATTTCAGCTTGTTTTAATACTTTAGATGCAAACTGTTTAATTGCTGCAGGGAATGTAGCTGAGAAAAGTAAAATCTGGCGCTCTTCTGCACAGCTTTTAATCACGTTTTGCATGTCTTCAATAAAGCCCATATCAAGCATACGGTCAGCTTCATCAAGAACAAGGTGCTTAACACTTGCAAGGCTTAAGTTACCTAAACGAATATGATCAAATAAACGACCTGGGGTTGCAACAACAATATCAACACCTTCTTTTAAAGCGTTTGCTTGGCCGGCGGTACTAACACCACCAAATAAACTAACAACTTTAAGTGATGTATGCTTTGCAAAATCTCTAAAATTATTTGCAATTTGTTCTGCAAGTTCACGCGTTGGAGCAAGTACTAACGCATGAGGTGCATTCGTTGTGCTGAGTTCAGACTCAACCAATTTTTGGATGATAGGTAAAGCAAACGCGGCAGTTTTGCCGGTACCAGTTTGTGCACTGGCTAAAACGTCTTTACCTTTACGAACAGCAGGGATTGCTGCGCGCTGAATGGGCGTAAGAGTGTGATAGTTAAGTTCGTCCAACGCCTGGATGATTTCAGGAGCGAAACTAAAAGATTTAAAATTCATGCTGTATAACCTACGGCCACATTATCAAGGGTCGCAAATTATACAGCAAAAACGAGTCAACAGTTAGCTTTAAACTGGATTAAAAGCTAAAAATTAGTTTGTTAAGTCATTAAAATATTGATTATCAACTCAAGAAAGCGTTAATACCTCATTTTGTTTTAATAACTGTGCTTTACCACCGACAACTTCACGTTCGTTAAGCTCATTTATTAATGGCAAACCTACTTTTTGTTGCTCATCACTAAGCGGTAAGTACGGTAATCTAAATACTGGATTTACTGCACCTGTCATCATCATCGCAGTGTTAATAGCAATCGGGTTTGGCTCACAGAACAACCAGCTCATTAATGGTTGTAATGACGTATTTAACTCATCATTTTTAGTATCCATTAATTGGCGAAACAACCCAGGAATAAGGTTAGAAGTAACCGAAATAACACCGTGAGCTTTGTGTACATGACGAGCATCATGTGCTTCATCGTCGTTACCCGACCAACACGCAATGCCTTGCTGCTCATACTGTGCAATGCGCTCATTGCCGCCACATTCTTTAATACCAATTAGGTTCGAGTGCTGTGCTAATGGTTCAATAATATCAGGTGTTAGGTCTTGACCTGTGCGACCGGCTACGTTGTAAATAAAGGCAGGTCCAATATCAAGTACGCGTTTAAAGTGCTCTTTAACACCCGCGATTGACGTACGTCCGTAATATGGGTTAATTTGCAGTGCTGCATCCATACCGCTGGCAAAGCCATATTTAGTTGCTTTAATCGCTTCACGGGTGTTGTTACTACCGGTATTACCAACAATAATCAGTTTGTCACCATATTTGTTTGCACTGTGCGCTATAAGCATTAAATGCTCTTCCCAGTTCATTAACTGGCCTTCGCCTGTTGTGCCACCGACTACAATGCCATCAACGCCCGCTGCAATTTGTATTTCAACGAGTTCATCGTACTTTGCGAGATCAATTTCACCGTTTGCTAAATATGGCGTTTTAATAGCTGTAATAAGGCTTGCTTGTTTAATTTGGTCTAGGGTGCGCATAAAAATTCATTATTTATAAAACTTGCGCTATTTGTAACATACTTGCCGGTATTTTTGGAGGTATAAGCGCACATTTAATTATAAAATCGCTTGTGTTATTGAGTTTGGTAATACAAAATGAATAACTGTATATATGAACAGTATTTTATTTTTAACGATACCAGAGGCTTTATGCGTTTATCTGACTACTTAGCAACTCATTTTTATAACACCGATGAACTGTGCCAAGCATTAAACATAGATGCAGATACACTTTTAGCTTGGCAAGAGCGAAGTGTGTTCCCCAAACCAAGTTACTGTATTAAAAGTCAACTTAGCTGCAGCTCATATTCGGGTTTGTATGAATGCGAAGAATATGACGACTATTATCCGCGCGGCTGTGTTAATTGGGGGCAAGGTCTTTTAAAACAAAAAATAGAATCATCAAGCCATGCTTTTAATTATTTTGCGCAGCAATATACTGCAAGCCTAACTAAACTCGCTCAGCAAGGATTTACGTTTAGCGAAGAGCTATTTGGCTGTGAAATAGACGAGCACTTACAGCAAGTTTGGCAACAGTTTTTATGCAGTAAATATGGCGTACTTACTCAAAATGGATTAATAGACGAAATAGTCTCGGTAGACATTGGCAGGCTATTAGTTGACGACATTACAGAACTGCGCAGTAAAGCGAGTTTAAACCAAGAAGAAAGAGCGCTATTACACCCCGCCATAAAGCTTTTAAACAAAGCGCTAGGGCATGGCGCCGATCATGAAAAACAACACACATTACGCACCCGCTATATAGATGCGCTTATTTTAAAATATGATTTATCTATTAAGTAACGCTAAATTTACTTTGATAAAAACGTAGTGCTAACAGACCCTAAGTCTTCGTAACTAACCGTGGTTAACTGATCTGTATTAAGCTCAACAACACCACAATAAGAGCCTGTTATAAACACTTGCCCAGTTTTTAAATTAATTCCCTTTGCTGATAAGTAATTAACCGCCCAATAAAGTGGAAGCTGCGCAAGTTCTGCAGGATGCACACCTGCCAAGTTTAACTCCAGCTCAGTTTGCTTAACGTTAATATTTACAGTATTTGCGTTATACGCTTTGGCTTTATCTATTTGTGGGCCTAAATACACGCCTTGATTAGATAGGCCATCAGCCAGCTTTTCAATGTGAGTGCTTGGAGTGCCTTCATCAAACCTTTTTTGAATAAGCTCAAGTGCTAAATGGGCGCTGGCAAATGCAGTATCTACGTCTTCATTTGTATAGGTTTTATTACTTGGTAAATCGCTTTGTAAAATAAATGCAATTTCTGGTTCTATCAGCGCTTTGTTATTTGTTGTATACAGTGGGCAATTTTCAGCTTGTTTTATAGGTGCATGTAAAAGAGGCGCTAATATAATTGAGCCATCATCTAAAGGCAGCATACACTTCCAGCCATATACAGTTTGATCATTTAAATAAATCATCAACTTTTGTACTTCTATCGCATCGTCAGTCGAGTCTAGTACTAACTCTTTAGGAAAGTTTGAACGTGCTGGGTTTTCTTCTCTTTGTGCTAATAAGTGAGTAGCAATTAGTTTTAGCTGTATTGAGTTGTTCACATAAATCTCTTTAAAATACGTTACTGGTTAAGCAGTAAATAGGAAGGATTACATTATTAATGTATTAGCTTAGGCATTGGAACATCATGTTAAATGCCTATAATTAAAATTGTATTGAAAACAAAGCGTGGCAATTATTTAAGTATCAATAGATTTGAGAGAGCGTAAAAATAGCCCTAAGCCACCAAACGCTAAAATTATAATAACAATCAAATCAAACGACGTCATAGTTCGCATACTAAATCGAACACTCGATATAACACCAAATATTAGTGCGGTTAACGAGCCAAGAGATAGCACCCAGCCTAAAATATTTTTAGAATTATAAAAAATCAGACCCACACCAAAAATAAATGGGATCATAACCATGCCGCCTGTAACGCCAAAGCCACCTAAAGCATTAACACTATAAATGCGAGAACTTAGTCCAAAATTAGAGGTCACCGAAATTGCGTTTAGCAGCATATAAAAGCCACCGCACATCATAATTAAACCAATAAAAAAATGCCCAATACCACCAGAGCTTCCACCAGCACCTTTCATTATTAATTATTCCTTTTATATTTTTGACTTAATAGTTTTAGATGGTAATTGCTCGAGTATTAACATTGACCGCAATCTACATAATCAATCAGTGCACACGCGAAAATACTTATCGCGTAATTACATGCCAAATAACATAAAACCAAGATAAAAAACCGTGCAAAATTGCCCATAACACAGACTCATTAGCACTCCATGAAATAGCAATTGCTAGGGCCGTACCAAAAGAGACTCCATATTTTACTATTTCATTTCTTGAGTTTCTCATTAGTTATATTCCTAATTTTTAACTTATACCAATCTGCTTATATATGGGGTCTATTTAACGAATTAAATTACGCTAGAACTAGGCAAAAATTTTTATATCTAGTTGTTCTAAATAAAAAATTTTTAACGACGTTATAGTGCAATTTAATTCGTTAAATTGATCAAAGATTTATGCAGGTTGGTATTATTAGCTGCTTGATTTGCTTACTAAAACTGACAGCTCTTTACCATCAATATTAATACTTGCTTCTTTGCCTATTTCAACAATTAAAGAGGGAGCCATATGTTTTCCACCTAGTTTTAGGTCAGTTACTAAACTAACAGTAGAATCATCAATTGGCGTTACTGTAAGAGCAAAACTATACGAATTATCAACTGAAACTGACGCCTCTTCATTTGAATTGACTACTAAAGTAGGTGAACCAATTAAGTTTTTATTATCATAAAATTTAGCATTCACTACAAAACTATCATTAGCTTGTGCAAATGAGGCAAAGCCTAACAACGCTATTATTGCGATTAATTTTTTCATTATTATCTCTATATAAATTATACAGTTTAAAGCTGTTAAGGCTTTATTGGCTGTGATTTTTTAGCTAGCAATTTACCAGCTAATGATTAAAAACTTATGTTTTAGCTCTGATGACATAACCAACGCCCAGCGAACTAATATAGAACAACACTCCAAATACACTAATATCAATGAGTAGCTTTAGAATGTCAAAAGTATCTGTAAACACAAGATACTCAAAAGCAAATAAGTGAAATATGACTTTTGATCCGAAATACGCAGCTAATAAAGGGATTACAAAAATAAGGATAGATTGATTAGATTTATTAATTTCCATACCCATGTCTCCATTATTAGTTTAATTAACTCAGCTCTAAAAATATAACACACAAAAAATATATAAATAGTTTGCTATTTTGAGTCTCTTATTCAGTACCACTCGAACTATTTACGGCTGACTAAAATGCCATGTTATATTTCTATAATTTACACCAGAGAACTTTAATGTAAACAACAAATTAAATAGGCTATTTATTAGAGTGGGTTGTGATAGCAAAACGACTCTTAATAAAGTTATGAACCTCTTTTGATTTCGAAGCACTGTGCATTAACAAAAAAGAGTCCTAATAGGTTTCATTGATATTGGCGAAGTTGAGTATTTAGGCTGGTTGGAGTGTAAGAATAAAAGGTGATGTAAGATAACAGCACCTATTTGAGTATTTACTTTATGATATGTAATTTAGCTAAGTATTTTAATACGTACCATAATAGGCACTATAAAAAGAATTTAACCAATTGATTTATATACATCAATACTACTATTGGTTAAAAGCCCAGTAACTTGCGTACCAAATGCTTTAAAGTGTGGCTCGTTTTTATGCGCTTCAAAGTGCTCGTCAGACGCCCACTGTTCGCTAACAACATAATCGGTATGTTCATCATCACTTTTTACAGATAGTTCATAACGTAAGCACCCTACTTCTTGGCGCGATGACTTTTGTAAGTTTTCAAGTGCTGTAAGCATCACATCTGCATCAATATTTTTGCACGACAGTGCCGCTATAACCGTTAACATGTGTATTCCTTTTAAAAGTTAAGGTGTAGATAATCTACACCTTAAAATATTTAGTTTAACTTTGCGTTTGAGGTAAGTTTACTGATCCCACTGCGGCGCAAAGTCTGGTGTTGCTTGGCGGTCGCCACAATCAAGACCATCAATGCGGGCTATGTCTTCATCATCTAACTTAACGTGGTCGTTAAAGTTATCTTCTAAGTTTTTGCGCTTAGTTGATGATGGAATTGTCGTCATGCCGCTTGCGTTAACCCATGCTAAAACAACTTGTGCTGGACTTGCATCGTGCTTTTTAGCAATGTCGATAATGGTTTGATCTTTAAGTACTTTGCCTACTACAAATGGCATGTACGCTGTCACGTGTATATCGTGCTGAGCACAAAATGCACGCAATTTAGTATTAGTTAAATATGGGTGAACCTCAACCTGATTGGTAAATATTTCACGCGAGTCAAGTGTTTGCATTGCTTCATTTAAGTTTGCAATGGTGAAGTTTGATACACCAATGTGCTTAGTTAAACCAAGCTGCTTCGCTTTTAGTAATTCAGTGAGGTATTCACTCATTGGCTCGTCGTTAGCAGGCGATGGCCAATGAACTAGCAGTAAGTCGACCGAATCAACTTGTAGCTTTTCAAGTGACTTTTTAACGCTTGGGATAAAGTCGCTTTTATTTAATTTGTTATTCCACACTTTGGTGGTTAAGAATATTTCACTGCGCGGAATATTACTATCTTTTATGGCTTGACCTACTTGCTCTTCGTTGCCATAAATTTGTGCGGTATCAATATGGCGAAACCCAACTTCGAGTGCCATTTTTACTGAGTTATAGGCAGTGTCGCCCTCTAAGCGGAATGTTCCCATACCTAGTTCTGGCATTTCTATTACACGTTTTGTCATGGTTTATCCTTATAAAATAATCGGTTTTGAAATACAAACTTTTAAAAGTTTTACGAAATACACCTTTTACTTCTTATTACGACTGTCACTTAAAAATCTATGACCTCATAACATGTATGAGGTCATTAATTTTAGTTTCAAGGTTAGGGTCTGTTAATCTTTAGAGATTACATTTGCAGCAGTGTATTTGGTATTTAGGCAAGGCAGAGCCTATGCAGTGTGGTTGTTCCACATTAATAGGCGATAACGCAGCATAAATGCCAAATACGCGCTGCCTGTAGGTTCTTCCTAGGGTGGATTTACTCTTTGTCCCTCGATTTTTACTTAGCCCACTAGGTTACAAACCTCGCTCCGTGATTAAATCATCCCTAGATTGAACAAATTTAATCCTAAAAGGTCAACAGACCCTGCTAAGGCTTTATGCTTGCTGAATTTCACGTTTATCAAGCATACCGCTGTAGCGTGTAACACCAAGTGCTAAAACAGAGATAACGGCGCCTATCCATGCTGTATCTTGCAGGGTCATGTTCTCTACTACGCTACCGCCAATAATTGAGCCAAGTGCAATACCAATATTAAATGCGGCTATGTTTAAACCTGATGCAACATCTACCGCATTGGGCGTGTGCTTTTGCGCTTGCTTTACTACATAAAGTTGCAAGCCTGGCACATTACCAAAAGCAAATGCGCCCCATACTAAAATAGTAAGTACAGCAGCAATTTTTGATTCCATCGTAAAAGTAAATATCATTAAAATAATACTCAAAGCGCTGAATATAATGCTCAGTGCGCTAATTGGGCCGCGTTTGTCGGCCAACTTTCCACCCCAAATATTACCTACCGCTACCGATACACCGTAAACAAGCATTATTAAGGCAATAGCCGAAGGCGCAAAACCTGTTTGTTGCTCTAAAATAGGTGCTAAATAAGTAAACGCTGTAAACGTGCCGCCATAGCCCAATATCGTCATTAAATACACCAGTAATAAACGCGGTTTTACGATTACTTGTAGTTGCTCTTTAAACGTCGCTGGTATTGATTGTTTTAAATTTTTTGGCACTAAAATAGAGCTGCCGATTAATACAATTAAACCTAATACCGACACAACTAAAAACGTTGCACGCCAACCAAAGTGTTGTCCAATCCATGTACCTAGTGGCACACCAGTTACGAGTGCTACAGTAAGTCCGGTAAACATAATGGCTATTGCACTGGCTTCTTTGTCTTTGCTTACTAGGCTAGTGGCAATCATCGATCCGATTGAAAAAAACACACCATGGGCAAGCCCCGTTAAAATGCGCGCAAGTATTAATGTTTCGTAACCTGGCGCTTGCCATGCAAGTAAGTTACCTAAAACAAATAAGCCCATTAAGCTTATTAGTACCACTTTACGATTCCAGCGACCCGTTAAAGCCGTTAGCACCGGCGCACCGATGGCAACGCCAACCGCATATAAACTTACAAGCAAACCTGCTGAAGGTAGGCTTACGCCTAAGTCGTTTGCAATGGTGGGTACTAATCCCACTATTACAAACTCAGTTGTTCCTATTGCAAATGCGCTTAAGGTAAGCGCCCACAAAGCCAATGGCATAGTTATATCCTCATTAATATTTGAAGAATGTAGTTTGGCTAAAATATCGTTTGCAAAAAATAGCATTAGTGACAAAATACTTTTGTTAATAATGCAAAGATGGTGTTGGTATACTTATGGCAGTTCATTCAAAAACTGAAGATTTAGAAACGTTTATAACGGTAGTAGATTGCGGAAGCTTTTCGGGGGCGGCTAATTTGCTTGATCAACAGGTGGCTAAAGTGTCGCGAGCTGTATCACGCCTTGAAAATACATTGCAATGTACTTTGCTAAACAGAACAACACGCCGATTAGAGCTTACCGAAGAGGGCCATACTTTTATAAAATATGCGCGTGAAGGGTTAAATACGCTTTATACCGGTGAAGAAGCCATAAAGCTTTTAAAACAAGCGCCAAGTGGCAAGCTGCGAATAGATGCGGCAAGCCCTTTTGTATTGCACCAACTTACGCCTTTAATTGGCGAATTTGCCAAGCAATACCCTCACATAACGCTTGATATAACCTCACACGACAGCATTATTGATTTACTTGAACATAAAACCGATTTAGCCATACGCATTGGTGATTTAAAAGACTCAAATTTACATGCTCGTAAACTTGGCTGCAGCCAGTTACGTATTGTAGCCAGCCCAGAATATATAAAAAACAACGCAACAATTTCGCAAATAGATGACTTACAAAATCACAAGATAATTGGTTTTAGTGACTCCCCAAAATTAAACACTTGGCCGTTAGTAAAGCCCGCTTTATTTACGTTTTCGCTTAGCGCAAGCAGCGGCGAAACAGTGCGGCAACTATGTATTGCAAACCAAGGCGTTGCGCTACTTTCTCACTTTATGATTGGCAATGACCTAAAAACAGGTAAATTAGTTGAAGTGTTACCCAGTGCAGTTAGCTCACCTAATAACCGAGAAATTATACAAGCCGTGTATTATAAAAATAATGCTGTATCGTCTCGCATTACAGCGTTTTTAGATTTTATAAAGCCCAGACTTAGTTTGTAAATTTTGGGCATTGATGTGCTTATCAAATATTTCACATTATTTTTTGACGCTTTTTAATAATCAAAAAGTATAAATAATAAAAGTCGCAATTAAAGGTATTAATCAAAATGGATTCTTTAACGCAGGTAGCATTAGGTAGTGCTGTAGGTTATGCGATATTAGGCAATAAAATAGGTCGAAAAGCCGTTTTGTGGGGTGCTATCTTAGGCACACTTCCTGATTTAGATGTATTTTTGCCTTATAGTGGCTCTGTAGAAGCATTTACTTACCACCGTAGCTTTAGCCATTCGTTATTAATACATTTATTAATTAGCCCGCTCATTGTATGGCTAATATTAAAAATACACACCGGAATGAAAACTTATAAAGTGCGCTGGTTTTGGCTAGTATTTTTAAGTTTATCTACACATGCCATATTAGACAGCCTAACGGTATACGGTACACAATTACTTTGGCCTTTTACTGAGTACCCCTTTGCGGTTTCTAGTGTGTTTATTATTGACCCCGCTTACACGCTTCTTTTATTAATTGGCGTAATATGTACGCTAATACCCAAAATACAAGCAGCAACGGCTTATCATATAAATGCAACGGCCTTAGTTTTAAGTAGTCTATATTTATTTTGTGCTTTAATTTTAAAAGTAAGTATTGATGACAAGGTAAAAACAGCACTCAACAACAGGAAAATACCAGTAAATGCGTATATTAGTACGCCTGCCCCGCTAACCACTTTGCTGTGGCGTATTGTTGTGATGTCTGACGGACAATACTACGAAGGTTATGCATCAGTATTTGACGTGCCCAGCGATGTTACATTAACGCCTTATCAAACAAGGCCTTCATTGTTAAATAATATTAGCGATGAATGGGCTATAAAACGCTTGCAGTGGTTTACTAAAGGGTTTTATTCGGTGCGTCAACAGCAAAGCAATATTGTACTTTCTGATTTACGTATGGGCATGGAATGCAACTATGTGTTTAATTTTGTAGTGGGTCAAAAAAATGATTCAGAGGTGAGCATTGGTAACTTTGAAAAAATAAGTCAAAGACCAAACTTAAACAATCTTCATAAAATATGGGACAGGATTTGGCAACCAAATCTGTCTTTAGCATCACCCTCTGCAAAAAATGACTGCAATAGCGAATAACGTCATATTATAAGATTCGTACTAGCATGAGGAAGTTAAGTGAAGTTCAAGCAGCAATTAAACTAAATAGCTCACTAAAGTGATTGCTGCTTTTTTTGCTGATACATTGCAACATCAGCATCTTGAATCATATCCTCAACCGATTTACCTGTATCGTATTTAAAGTGTGTTACCCCTACACTGTAATCAATTTTGTATGGCTTATTTAAGGTATTATTGGTATGCGCAATTGCATCCGCAAACCTTTGTAAAACAAACTCAGCTTTTGTTTCATCTAAATCACTTAGCATTACTACAAACTCATCTCCGCCAAGTCTGCCTATTACTTCACAATCACAAAATGAACTAAGCATAATTTGCGCAAATTTATTCAATACAAAATCGCCTTCGTGGTGCCCATAAACATCATTAATTTGTTTAAATTTATTAAGATCAAACAATATAAACGACATTGATACTTTGTTTCGCCTGCATACATTTAGCGTATGCTCAGCAAGGTTCAAAAAGCCACGCCGGTTAGAGATTCTTGTTAACTCGTCAATTGTAGCTAGTTGAATTGATTGAATCTCTTGCTCAACCAACGTGCCTAAATCTCTTAGTAATTGTTTTTCTTCATCATTAAGGTGTCTAGGTTTATTATCGGCAAGGCATAAAGTGCCTATAATAACCCCTTGCCTTAATTTTAAAGGAAAGCCGGCATAAAAGCGTACTTTAGGATCGCCTGCAACAAAAGGGTTATCAAAAAACCTTTTATCTTGGGCTGTATCTGGGATTATTAAGAGCTCGTCTTGATTTATGGTATGGCCACAAAATGAGGTTTCGCGAGGAAGCTCAGGCGCATCAAGCCCCTGCCTAGATTTAAACCATTGGCGGTCTTCGTCAATTAAAGTAACCAATGAAATAGAAACATTAAACATACGCTTGGCAATACGAGTAACACGATCAAAGCGCTCTTCATGCGACGTATCTAGAATTTTTAATGTTTTTAACGCATGTAATCGCTCTGCTTCGTTACTTGGGATCTCAGGTTTAATCATTAAAGCTCAATTAATTTTAAGTGTTTTATGAATTACGAAATGGGAGCGAATATTTTCGAGTATATAACCCATAAACTTATTTAAATTATAAACAGTCTGTCTATTAAAATTAGAACATTACCTTAAAATAGCAATAAATACTTATGAATATCAGTAAGTCGTACCTAAATAAAGATAAGATTAAATCCGCAAAAAATTATGATGAAAACAGGTGGGAGTAGTGGTTGATACAACATTACTACTTTCTAGTTAAAAAGTAGTAGTGGCTATTTAGTTTTATTTAAATAACCACTGGATTTGGCATACTTACAAAAATAAACACTTTAATTTTGGTGCTCATATTGTCCACGGTAAACTTCAAATACTTTTAAAACAGTATGTTGCTCTTTAGTTAGGTTATCAAACCAAGTATCAAACAGCTCATCATCTTCTTGCTCACTAAGTGCCATATACCTTGCTAGTAACTCTACAATATCATTGTGGTTGCAGGTTAACGGATTTACTTGTTGCGCCAAGGTACTGTGGTCGCGCTCTCTTAGGGTTTCCATCACCCCTTGGTCAATTTGTTCTTGTTGTTGTGTTGCGTCACTCATACATAACCTCTGTAATAACTTTATAACCGTATTTGTTAACGTTTTAACTCTTAAATATAGTTATAACAGCCTAAACGCCAATAGCCAGCATTTTTAATTCAAGTGCTTATTTTTTGATTTATTTGCACAAATAGCCAGCAATTACGCCCCTTTTGGGGAGCATTTAAATAATTTGCAATGAGAGAATAAATACGTTAAATTAAAATGATACATTATCACATATCATTTATTGAGGCGTATTATGAAACCAAATATTCATCCTGATTACCAAGTGGTTGCTTTTCACGATACTGCTGCCGATTCTTACTTTATTATTGGCTCAACTATTAAAACAAGCCGCACAGTAGAAATAGACGGTAATACTTATCCATACGTACCTATTGACGTATCAAGTGACTCACATCCATTTTATACAGGCAAGCAAAAAACTGTTGCTACAGATGGCCGTGTTGCACAGTTTAACCGTCGTTTTAAAAATTTATCGACTGTTAAAAAGGAAAAGGTATGAAAGTATTAAGTTCCCTAAAAAGTGCGAAGCAACGCCCGGGGTGTCAAATTGTAAAACGCAAAGGTCGTGTATTTGTAATTTGTAAAAAAAACCCACGCTTTAAAGCAGTACAAGGAATGAAAAAGAAATAAGTTAAGCCGTGGGGCACTATACATAATTAGGTAGCTTGTTAAAGCTACCTAATTTAGGGAGGATTATTTTACCACTACTGAAAACTCTGGCACTGCCTGAATTACTTTTTTTACCGTACAGGTATTAACGGCTGCAATAAGCGCCTTTTTATATTTATCAGGAAAACCGTCTGGTAGGTTAATCTCAATTGAAAATAACTTTTTACCGTTATCATCTACATTTTCATTATTTTGAGTAAGCGTCATACCTTGCGTTGAAATATCACGCTGCTCACAAAATTTACGCGCATAAAAACCTGCACATAAAACCATACTTACTAAAAAGTAATCAAACGGTTCTGGATGCTCTGCGTTGCCACCAGCGTTTACACTTTGATCGCTGATTACTTCTAGGTCGCCAAATTTAGCGCTTTGCTTTTGGCCTTCTAACATTGAAACTGAAATTTCCATTGTGTTTCCTTATATTTATTGCTGCAGATACCTTTAACGCAATTAGCTTAAAAGTAGCGACTAAAGATACATATAGTTAGGTTTATGAACCGAACAGTAATTCAAAGAACCCTGGAGGCTCATGTAGCTCATGATATTTTTTACGTAAATTATCTATATTTTTCAGTGGTTCTTTTGCCGCATTTAGCCCCTGCTCGTTTGCTGCTTTTTTTGCAAGTTCAGCTTGAGCAATCACTTTATCAAGGCCCTGCAATGACTGTTCTGGTTTCTTGTAAAACTTACCTGTTTTACTCACTTTAACCAGCTTTATAAATTCATCAATCGCAGTATTAAATTCACTAAGTTGAGTTGCCTGTACTGCTTGTTTATACGCAAGGCCCGTATTTTTCATATTTATTTCAAGATCGACAGATTGCTGCGCAAAAGACATTGAACTAAACAACAAGGTAAAAATAATAACTAAATACTTCATGGTCAAACCTATTAATTAAAAACAGCTAAATTGTACCAAGTTTACGCGCTAAAGTAACTTAAGGAGCAATTGAGACCCCCAAAACTGTAAAGGGGGTTTACACGTTTAGAGCTTTTTAAAGATTAATAATGAAAAATATTCAAACTTCACTTTATTTGAAAATAAAGCCTTACATTAAATTCATTTTAAAACGGGATATACATACATAATACTTACAACTAAGTACATATAACACTCACCGCCTGCTCTTTATATAAATTAGAATATTCCTAACTACTTTTAACTAAAAAATAATTGCTATAAAAACCATCTCTAAAATTATAAAAACTATAAACATGTAAACAGCATAAATACAAAACAAACCCACCATGTAAATTAACCATAAATAGCCACCTAATCTCCCCCCACAAACTAGTGTAAAAAAGGCAATAATAGCCATTTAAATTATTTCAAGTTGCTTATTTAACAGTAAGTTACTTACTTTTAATAAGATTATCAGCATGCAATAATCGCCGCCCTCATAACAAAAGTTATAGGTTTTTATCTAATACAGACTGTATTAAGTAAAAATAAATATCGTATTAAATTACTATAAAATGTCCTTTGGGGAACACATGAAACGTCATAATTTACTTTCTAATAGCATTAAATGTGCATTAATTACTGCTGCTGCAACAGCAAGTAATTCTGTGCTTGCACAAGATGAGCAAGCAACAAAAATTGAACGCGTTGAAGTAACGGGTTCACGTATCTTACGTGAAGGTGCTATTGCACCTGCACCAGTAACAGTTATAAGCGGCGAGCAGCTAATTAATACTGGCGCTGTAAACATTGGTGAAGCGCTAAACAATTTACCAGCACTTGGCAATACATATTCTATGGCTAACTCAGGCCGTTTTATTGGTACTGCTGGTTTAAATATTCTTGATTTACGTAACATGGGTACAGACCGTACCTTAGTACTTGTAAATGGTAAGCGTCATGTATCAAGCTCTGCTGGTTCTCAAGCTGTAGATACCAATACTATCCCAAGTGTTTGGGTTGAGCGTGTAGAGATAATTACTGGTGGTGCATCTGCTGTATACGGTGCTGATGCGGTAACAGGTGTTGTTAACTTTATATTAAAAGACAACATTGAAGGCATGGACTTTAGCGTTACACGTGGTTTTGCCGATTTAAGCAGCTACAACAACGAAAAAGCGACGTTCTCATACGGCTCTAATTTCGATAACGACCGTGGTAATGCCGCTTTTGCTATTGAGTACTCAGGTCAAGATTCATTAAATGCTCTTGACCACCCTTGGACTAGCACATCTTTTAGCAGCTTACCTAACCAAGCCCAAACGGATGAGAACAAAAATAGTGCTGACTTTCCTGATGATATTTTAACACCTAATGCGGGTTATTACGCCATCAATGATTCAGGTGTTTATGCACTTGAAGATCCAACTAAGTATATTAATAGCTTTAACCCTGATAGCAGCGCACGTGATTTATACATAGGCAATAACGCAGATCCATATTCATGTGCAGAATGTGACTTTTTTAACTTAGGCCAATTTGAAGAAATACAACCTGAGTTCGAGCGCTACAACGTAAACTTTAAAGTTAACTACGATGTGACCGACGATTTAAACGTCTACTTTGATGCAAAATACGTAAACAGCCAAGGCGAAAGCATAGGTCAACCTGCGTTTTTCTTTTTTGACAGCGACAACAGCATTAAAATTGATAACCCTTACCTAGACCCAGCCATCAAAGCACGTATGCAAGAGGAAGGTGTTGATTCGATCATGGTTAACCGCATGATGAGTGACCTTGGCCGCCGCATTGAAAACAATACGCGTGAAACAACGCGTTTTGTCACAGGCTTAAAAGGGACTGTTTTAGAAGATTGGGAATTAGATACGTCAGTTGTATACGGCCAAACAGATCTAGAGCGTGAAAACGGCGCTAACATGATTTTAGCCAACTACTTTAATGCACTTGATGCCGTTGAAGATACTGATGGTAACGTAGTATGTCGTAGCGCTGCTGCACAAGCTGACGGCTGCGTTCCTGTAAACATTATGGGTTTTGGCGCACCATCTCAACAAGCGATTGACTACATAAATACGGTATCAGTTGGTACTTCAACAATTAAGCAAACAGTTGTTTCTGGCTCACTTGCTAATGGCGCTATTTTTGAATTACCAGCAGGTTATGTAGGTATTGCATTTGGTGCCGAGTACCGTAAAGAAGAAAGCGAAACTAAAGAGCCAGATAACGCAGAAGGTACTTTTTTTAACGCACTGGGCGAAGATAAAGGCTCCTTCAACGTACGCGAAGTATTTTTTGAAGCGACGATGCCAATTTTAACTGACTTACCGCTTATTCAAGACTTAGTGTTTGATACTGCAGTACGTCATGCTGACTACAGTACGATTGGCGAAGCAACTAGCTGGAAACTTGGCCTTGATTGGACTGTAAATGATGAGCTACGTGTACGTGTCACACAATCTGCAGCACTTCGTGCGCCTAACATTAGTGAAGTATTTGGGGCAGCAAGCCAAACTTTCTACAATGTAGACGACCCGTGTCGCGCCGACAACCTAGGTGACTTATCAAACGGTGCAACACGTACTGCAAACTGTGCCGCATTAGGTGTAGCGAGTGACTTTAACTCCGGTTACGATGCAGCCTCATTAGATGGTTTAACTAGCGGTAACCGTGATGTAAAAGGTGAAGAGTCAACAAGTACAACTGTAGGCATTGTTTACCAACCAGAGTTTCTAGAAAACGCGCTGCTTACTATTGATTACTGGGAAATTGAACTTGAAGATGCGATTGACACAATCGACGCGCAAGACATTCTTGATCGCTGTGTTGATAGCGCAACAGGTATAAACAATCAGTACTGTAACTTAATTACACGTAATGCTAATG
The DNA here is from genome assembly GCF_014163835.1 of Pseudoalteromonas sp. SR43-5. Classification (NCBI taxonomy): domain Bacteria; kingdom Pseudomonadati; phylum Pseudomonadota; class Gammaproteobacteria; order Alteromonadales; family Pseudoalteromonadaceae; genus Pseudoalteromonas; species Pseudoalteromonas sp. SR43-5. Next base: position 836 of record NZ_JACJEA010000049.1, on the reverse strand, counting down.
GTGAAATTACTTTAATACAAAACTCTGTATTAAATGTTGCCGGCCAAAAAGCATCAGGGATAGATTTTGAACTAGGTTACGACTTTGACGCGCTTGAAGGTAGCTTCAAAACCCGCTTAATTGGTACCTACTTAATTGAACGTAAAGATTACCCGTTCCAAGACGACCCTAGTAACTACATTGAATACGCAGGTACTACAGGTGAAGCTAAGTGGCAAACTAACTTATCTGTAAGTTATGTTATGGATAACTTTTTCTCAACAGTTGAAACACGCTTTTTAAGTGAAGTAGATTTATATACAAATGTTGAGCTTGAAAGTAACTCGAACCCAAGTAACCAAATGTCTTACGGTAAATACTTTATTACCGATATGACTGTTGGTTACAACTTCGATAGTGGCTTAGGCGTTAAAGTAGGTGCTGATAATCTATTTAATCGTAAACTTCCGTACGGTTCACGTGGTACAAGCGCGGGTAGCGCAAGTTACGATAACATTGGCCGCTTTGGCTACATTAACTTAAGCTACAGCTTATAATTAATAAAATAACTTATTAGGGCGTGTTGATCATTGGTGGGTGAATTTGCAGCAGTATGTTTGGTTTTTAGGCAAGGCAGAGCCTATGTAGTGTGGTTATTCCCCATAAATAGGCGATAACGCAGCATAAATACCAAACATGCGCTGCCCGAAGGGTTCTTTCTAGGGGCGATTAACTCTTTGTTGCCTACATGGATGTAGGTAAGGGGCGTGAGCAGGACGCGGAAGCTTTGCTCGGTTTTTACTTATTCTTACATGGATGTAAGCCAGTAGAATAACGCAGGAGCAGTTATCGAGCCC
>NZ_JACJEA010000048.1:0-26945 GCF_014163835.1 Pseudoalteromonas sp. SR43-5 | reverse complement strand
TTTGTTTGCCTCGTTACTTGCTCAATAAAGAACGAAGTAGCTTGGCTGTTAGAACTCAATCTGTACGAGTGCCCACACAGATGATTGCTTTATATTGTTAAAGAACGTTTTGAGTCGCTTTAGCGCCTCAAGGGATGCGAATAATACACCCTTTATTTTTCGAGTCAATACTTTGTTTTAAATTTTCTTTTGGAAGATTTAAAACCGAAGTTTTATTTAACTCTCTGAGTAGTTCGTGCCTTGCTATGCTTCGGCGTTTCCCGTCTCAGTGGGGTCGCATTATAGGGAGATCCAAAAACAGATCAACCCTTTTTTTAGATCTTTTTACTGTTCGAACAAAAATAGAACAAAACCACGTAAAACCACATGAAAACCCCTCTAAGATGATGCTTTTTTATGCTCTTATTTATTATTTAATACAAATATCATTGCTATGTTTGATTTAGGCGTTAAGATAGCAAGTTCACAATGTTAAATTAATGTTTATTTCCTGTTTATTGGTAGATCTAAAATGAAATTACCCGATCAAAAATCTTTTATCTTCTCTGTTATTCTTGCTGTAGTTGGTTTTGTTGTTGTTGAGTTTGCTTTAGGCGGCTTAGCTTTAAACCCTGCATTACTATTTGGTGCTGGTTTATTAATTGGTGCGATTGCTATTGCTGCAATATCATCTGATGTGACTGAAGAAGCTGAAGTTAAAACAAAAACGCTTTATGTTGGTAACCTTCCTTATCGTGCAAACGAAGGTGTGGTTCGTGCATTATTTGAAGAACAAGGCAAAGTATTCAATGTTCGTTTATTAAAGGATAAGAATACTGGCAAACGTCGTGGCTTTGGTTTTGTTGAAATGGCGCAAGCTGATGCAGACAATGCAATTGCTAACTTGAACGATAGCGAGTTCCAACAACGTACTTTAAAGGTACGTGAAGCAAAACAAAAACAAGAAGATGATTCTAATGCTCTACGTACTGAGACGGATCAGTCAGTGTAACTAGCTTTACCGCTAGCTTATTGCTAAACACATCAGCCGTTGCATAATATTGCAGCGGCTTTTTTATGTCTGTTTGTTTATCCATACATAAGTTAAGTTGGTTAAGTAGGAAGTTGACTCTATTTGCTATCGCTACACCTGAATCAAGTAATTTTACATTCCCTTCAAAGTACTGACTAATCGGCCCTGCTAATATCGGAAAGTGCGTACACCCTAGTACAAGTACATCTATAGTTTTATCTATATGTAGTTCATCGAGTACTTGATACAACTTATTTGTATCTAAAGAGCCTGTAAAAAAGCATTCCTCAGCTAACGTTACTAATTCAACACTGCTATAAAGGTTAACGATTACATTACGTGCATGTTCAGCAATTAATGTTTTTGTGTATGAACTGGCGACCGTTGCCGGCGTGGCTAACAAGCCAATATGATTTGAGCGTGTTAATTCTGCCGCAGGCTTTATTGCTGGCACAACACCTACAATAGGAATATCCGTAATTTGGCGAACAGCGCTGAGTGCAGATGTAGAAGCTGTATTACACGCTATTACAATTAAATCGACGTTAAGCGTGTTGGCTTTGATGAAATGAATAAGTGAACATAATCGGTTAATTATAGTTTGTTGGGATTGAGCACCATAAGGTAGTAATGCATTATCCATAAAATAGCTGTACTGAGCATTGGGGATACTTTGCTTGATATGTTCAAGTACGGTAGTTCCACCAATACCTGAATCAAAGACCATTATATGCGCTGACAAACTACCGTTCCTACTTTACTTTAAGATCGGCAGTTTGCCATGAGGTTTTTATAAAAGAAAGTAGTTTAACTTTGCGTGGCTTCTAAATCAGTAAGCCTGTCGGCTGCTGAATTTAACTGATTAAGGTTTTCGAACATAGACTTTGTATAATCTACTAACTTATCTATTTGTTCCTGATCTTGATTTAACCATTGGAGAATGCCAGCTAGCTGATTTTGTAATCCAAGCTCACCCGCTTTTTCAAAAGCATTTTTAAGGTCGTCATTAAAAGGGGCTAACCCCTCTGCTACTTGTTTTTCTGGTGCTGGTTTATATTCTTCATAGCTTTTAACTGTTGCTATTGTTTTTGTTTGGCGTAAATCCATAGAAAAAGCCACCAGCTGATCGCTGTCTAAACTCAGCTCTTGCGCTTGTTCAAATGCTTCATCTAAATCACCACCAAAAAAGGTTTTACTTAAATCTTGTAAGTCTTCCATCATCGCATTAATAGCTTCTTGCTCTTGCTCGTTTAAGTCACCATTTACCGACATCGAAAATGATACCTGTCGAGATTGCGATGATGAGCTTGCAAACGACTCACTATTACTATTTTGCTGATAGCCACTTGCCGATTGAGATTCAAATGCATCAGCAAAGCTAATACTTACCTCATCGCCTTCTGCTGTAGTAAATTTATACTCTGCATTACTCGTCATACTGACGTATTGGGCCTGGCTTATATTTACGCTGGCAGGTTGTGGGTTAAATAACGACTCTTCAAACTTATCCAGCCCATTGTAAATTCCCTCTTTGGACTTATTAATGCCCTCTTCCATGTCATCATTAAATACGCCTGTACCTTTGAGTTCATCAACAGCGTCATCAATCCCTATTTGGACTCCTTTGCGCGCATCGCCTAGCATATCTTTGAGCTTTTCGTCATCAGCGCCGTTAGCTTTTGCTTTATTTACAGCACTACTTACAAAATCGAGTACGTTTTTTACTATTTCATCAAAATCAAATAGTGGTTTATCTGCTTTTTTTTCTGCGATAGGTAATCCAAGCTGCTCAGCCATTTTATCGCCAAGCACCTTTGCGGCCAACTCTCGGCCTCGTTGTTGATAGCTATCTTGAGGAGACGTAATTGTAGGTTGCTGTATATCAGCTTTATTATTGAATTTATTGATGTTGTTGTTTGGCGTAAAGCCATAATTACCTATTTTCATGATTCGTCTCCTAAGCGTGCGTAGTTTATTATCGGCTATAACAACAAAAACTAAAGTACAATGTTCAATAAAACAGCATAAATGCTAGCCAAAACTAGACAAATACGCAGCGCTCCCTACAATAGCGCCGATAAACAGATCTTAGATAAGGTAGTAGCGTTAATGGCAGTTATTAAAATAGATACCACACAGTACCAAGCGCAGTTAAGTGAAAAAGAGCAGCGAATTAGTACGCAGTTTCAACGTTTTGGTGTGGAGCAATTAGAAGTATTTAGCTCAGAGCCAACTAACTACCGCCAACGTGCTGAATTTAGAGTATGGCACGACGGTGATGATCTGTTTCACATTATGTTTGATCAACAAACAAAAGAAAAAATCCGTGTTGATACATTTGACCCAGCAGCGCCTCTAGTAGGTGAAATAATGCAGGTGATGATTGAAAATCTTAAGCCTTGTGAAATATTACGCCGTAAGTTATTTCAAATCGATTACCTATCAACGCTAAGCGGTGAAATTTTAGTAAGCTTGCTTTATCACAAACCACTGGATGATGAATGGTTAAGTGAAATTAAAGCACTGAAAGAAAAGCTTAGCAGTAAATACAAAATTGACTTTATAGGTCGTGCTCGCAAACAAAAAGAAGTACTAGGTGATGACTTTGTAACTGAACGTTTAACAGTTAATGGGCAAGAGCTTATTTATCAACAAGTAGAAAATAGCTTTACTCAGCCTAATGCAAAAGTAAATATTAATATGCTGGAGTGGGCACAAGATTTATGTAAACCACTTAAAAATGATTTACTAGAATTGTATTGTGGTAACGGTAACTTTTCAATTGCATTAGCGGGCTGTTTTAATAAAGTATTAGCGACGGAAATATCAAAATCATCTGTTCACTCTGCTCAATACAACATTGCTAAAAACAACGTAGAGAACTTAGATATTATTCGTATGTCTAGTGAAGAGTTTACTCAAGCAATGAATGGCGAGCGTACTTTCTCTCGTTTAGATGGTATTGATTTAAAAAGCTATGACTGCCAAACCATATTAGTTGATCCACCACGCGCGGGCATGGATGAATTAACGTGTGACTTAGTGGCTAACTACGAAAGCATAATTTATATATCCTGTAATCCTGAAACTCTTGAGCGTGACCTTGATCACTTAACACGTACGCATAACGTTAAGCGCTTTGCTATATTTGATCAGTTCCCTTATACGCATCACATTGAGTCGGGCGTTTTCTTACAGCGCAAATAACCAGCCAAAATTAAAGTGCCAGTACTTTTATAAGTGCTGGTATTTGCTCTTCACTAAATACTTGAATACCATTTTTTATTAATAATGCTGTAGTTAAGCCTAGCCCTTCGATTTTTACTCCGTGATGCTTTCCATCATATATTGTATTTCGTCCGCAAGAAGGGCTCGATTCTTTAAGTAGAGCAAAACGAACTTGATTCTTTTTACAGAGTTCTAGCGCTATATTAGCTCCAGTTTGAAACTGTTCTGTTACATCTTCTCCTAAATTAGTAACTACACTCCCCTGTATTATTTCAGCAGGAGCTCTAGGAGTAGGAAGCCCACCAGCGACCTCAGGACAAAACACAATTAATCTATTTTGTTTTTGCCACAAATTAAGCTGTGGATGCAAAATTGCGTGTCCTCTGCCATCGTAGCGAACAGGCTGCCCTAGCAAACAACTCGATACTAATATTTTTTCAATCGCTATATCCTTATAAAGCAAAAAAGCTCCTTAAGGAGCTTTTTTGTTTTAGCTAAACTTACTTGTTAGCTAAGTAATTTATTAATTTGCTAATGTCTTCAGGTTTAGTAATACCCGACTCACGACCTAGGTTTAATTTGTACTTACCATTTACAATAAAGGTAGGTACGCCACGTAGTGCGCCTTTTTCTTTAAAGTAGTCTTGATCGCGTTTCATTTTAGAGCTTAGCGTACGTACCGAGAAGCTTTTAAACAGCTTATTAAACTTATCACCATCAACGCCCTGCGCTACAAATATATCTTTTACATCTGCAAGCTCATTAAATTTAGCGCGCTTTGTATGGATATGATTAAAGATTGCAGAAATAATCTGATCTTTTTGTGGAAGCACTTCAGCTGTCGCCAGTGCTTGGCTCATCATCTGTTGGTTTTCTGGGTCACGTACACCTACAAAATCAACATGGCTCTTTTTAAATTTAACGTTTTTATCAAGCTTAGGCTTAAACTCACCAATTAGTGCTTCCATGTTATTACATGCAGGGCAGTAAAATGAGAAGAACTCTTTAACCTCTGGCTTTTTAGTTGCACGCTCAGAAACTACGTCGTAATGCACGCCTTCTTCATACGTTGCTGCAAAGCTTGTTGCTGCCATAGGAAGTAATATTGCAAGCAAACCTGCTTTAACTAATTTAATCATTATTATACTCCGAAATTTATAGTGCTAATAAAAACGCTACTAACTCATCAAGTTCTTTTTGATTTTTGATGGTGTTGAGGTTTATTTTATATTTATCGTTAACAATAAAAGTAGGTACACCTGTAAGTGCGCCTAATTTTGAATATTTATTCTGTTTGTTTTGCATTGCTTGCTCAGCTGAAATAACAGGCATGCTTGCGATCTCTTGATCAAATGTTGCGCTATCAATACCATTTACTTCAAGTAATTTTTTAACGTCTTTCATTTCAGTTAATGGTGCACGTTGAACATGGATACTTTTAAAAATTTGATCGCTAATACTTTGCGCCTGACCATGCTGCTTAGCAATTAAGTAGGCAAAGCTTAAATTACTTTGTGCTTGTGGTGACACGCCACCTAAAAAGTTAACGTGGTTTTTAATAAACTCAGCGCCTTCTGGCAAGCCTTTTTCAATTGCTTTTGCTACTGGTTCAAACTTAAAGCAATGTGGACAGTAAAATGAGAAAAACTCGGTTACTTGCGGTGACTTGCTTTTGTCTACATCTATAACAGTGTATTGATTATCAACTTCAAACTGTGCAGCAAGTGCTGCAAATGGTAAACATAAAAGTAATAAACTCAGTTTTAATTTTTTAAGCATTTGTATCTCGTTGTACTTGTCTTTAAATAAAATATTACGGCAATAACTTTAACGGTGCTTCTTGCAATGCTGCAAGTTGCTCTTTCAGTGCTAAAATTTGTTGCTCCCAGTATTTGTCATCAGCAAACCATGTAAAGTTCCGCACAAAAGCAGGATCACTCCATCGTTTAGCTACCCATCCCATATAATGAATAATACGCATTGCTCGCAGCGGTTCAATTAATTTGAGTTGAGAGTGATCAAAATCACAAAACTCTTCATACGCATTTACAAGGGTGTCTAACTGTAACAGTTGCGTCGCTCTATCGCCACTGAGCATCATCCATAAATCTTGGATTGCAGGACCTTGGCGGCTGTCATCTAAATCAACAAACATTAGCGCATCACCTGCCCATAAAATATTACCAACGTGGCAGTCACCATGTAAGCGAATACTTTGCACATCTTTATACTGTTTTTGCGCCTGCTCTATCACTAAATCTAAAATAGTATAAAAGGCAGTATTTATTCCCATGGGCACTAAGTTACTTTTTTGAAGATGAACTTTGGCTGTATGCAAGTACTCCTCGCAGGTAACTGTTGGCCTATAAGTAAAAGGTTTTGTTTTAGCTACTTGGTGCATTCGGCCAATTAATCGCCCCATTACATCAAGCTGATCTAAATTATCAACCTCAAATAAACGCCCACCTACACTTGGAAACAACACAAACAAATACCCTTCGTGTTCAAACAAGCTTTGCCCATTATATAAAATAGGGGCAACAACGGGTACTTCTGCATCCGCTAGTTCAAATGCAAAGTCATGCTCTTCTTGAATTTGCTCTTTACTCCAGCGCTCTGGGCGATAAAACTTCACTACGTAACGCAGGCCATCATCCGCTTTAAATTGGTACACTCTGTTTTCATAGCTATTGAGCGCTAATAAACCAGATTCGGCGTACACACCTACGCTTTCTATTGCATCGAGTATTAGATCAGGTGTTAAGTCAATAAAACTAAATTTACTCATACTCTTCTTATATAAAATAAAAGCGGGTTATATACCCGCTTTTGTTAATTGCTATATCAACTTACCTAATTTAAGGTAAGTTGCGATTATCGCGCTTTAAAAAAGTTACTCGACTGCGATATTGTCTCATCCGGCTCATCTACCGGTGAAAGCACAAAGTTAAACTCAGTCATCGGCGCCTTCAAATCATAAGGGTCCATTACAAGTGACAATGGTACGTTATGAGATTCCCCTGCCTGCACAGTAAATGACTGCTTACCAATATACTCAAAGTTATCTAACCCTTGTACTTTAATATTAAAGGTTTGCTCGTACTGCGCTTTATTAATTACCTTTAATGTATAGGTGTTCTCTACTAAACCATCAAAATCGACACGATATAATTGGTTTCGGTCACGAATAATATCAAAGTCCATTGTTTTACGCAGTGCTATATTAGCGACAAGCGCTCCCGTAAGCACAACAAGTATGACCGTGTAACCAATAATTTTAGCTCGCAGTGGATTCGTTTTATTTTCTGGGGTTTCGAGATTTCGCTCTGTCGTATATGAAATAAGCCCACGCGGGTATTCCATTTTATCCATTACGCCATCACACGCATCAATACATGCACCACAGTTGATACACTCAGCTTGTAGCCCATTTCTAATATCAATACCTGTTGGGCACACTTGAACGCACAAGTTACAGTCTATACAGTCGCCTAGTTCTAAATCTTTATGGTCTACTTTACGTGAACGAGGACCACGGCTTTCACCTCGGCTTTCGTCGTACGTTACGGTGTATGTGTCTTTATCAAACATAGCTGATTGAAAACGGGAGTAAGGACAGATGTGTAAACACATAATTTCTCGCATCCAACCGGCATTACCATAGGTACACGCAGCAAAGAAAATAATACTGACTAGTGCATAACCGCCTACATCAAACGTTACAAAGTCAGGGAGTAACTCCCTTATTGGCGTAAAGTAACCCACAAAAGAAATAGCGGTATACAACGAAAACAATACCCAACTAGTATGCTTTGCCGTCTTACGCCAAAACTTATCAAAATTCATGGGTCGTTGATCGAGTTTTTTACGTTGATTAGCCGTGCCTTCAAGCTTTTCTTCGAACCAAATAAAAATAAAAGTCCAAACAGTTTGCGGACATGTATAGCCACACCACACCCGTCCATAGAAGGTGGTCACTAAAAACAACGCAAATGCTGCCAACATAAAGATAAACGCTAATATAGTAAAATCTTGAGGCCATAGCGTTAAACCAAAAATATTGTATTTTTGACCAATTAGATCAAACAGCACAGCTTGCTGGCCATTAAAATTAATCCAAGGTAGTAACATAAACGCAAGCAGGCCTAAAAAGCCAATGCGCTGTCTAAGTAATTGATGTAGGCCTTTTACAGCACGCACATAAATACGATTTCGGGGATTGAACCTATCATCTTGACGGCTTAAATCCGGTTTTTGGATTTTCACCTCTACAGGGATATTCTTTACTTTAATTTGCTTGTCCATCGAAGTTCCTCAACGCCGCTTGGAAATAAAAATCCAGCAATACTCAAGTACTCTATACTTAAAGTTAGCAAGTTACTTGCTAGGCATATTTACTTTAATAAATTGCCTTCTCGAATACTTTCAGATATTTCAGAAATATCTGACTGCTGTTAACCATTATAACAATGTTGGTTAAAATTACTGGCATAGATTGCTAATAATTTATTCATCCCAGTTACTTGCTTTTAAAATGCAGTTTATTACACTGCATGGTAATTCAACCCTACTTAGATCAAGGTTTACGTATCCATGAAAAAATTTATTATTTTGGTAGTTGTGATCCTTGCCTTTTTTACAATCGATCACCCACTTATAAAAGAACCTCGCGAAAGGTTACTAGGTGAAGGCATTGGCTTTTTAAGTGATGCAAGCAAGGTCAACAGAAGCCCCGCTGCAAATATGGCGAAAAATAGGATCAGCAGTCAACTTAAACTATCTGCATCTGAAGGTGAGTATGTAGAAAAAACGTTTACAACAGATGACTCTGTTCAGTTATTTCACCTACGCTATTGTCGTGAGCGTGACTTAAACCTTTATTTTTATGACGACCGTTTAAATACGGTATGTAAAATAGTGACTGAAGCATTAGAGCAAAAGCGAGCAAAGTAGTGGATTTTTCAGGATTAAATAAAAAAGCAAGCGACTCATTTCATAAGCAGCGCAATATGCTCAAGCAATTAGCGCAAGGCAAAACATTAAAGTGTGAGAAGTGTAATGGGGTTTTAACACTTGATTTAGCCACCAGTGAACCTGGTAAAGGCATAGTAAAGTGCAAACAAGGCTGTACGGATATTATATTAGAGCTAGGCACTTAGATTAAACTAAGCGCCTAGCTCTAATAATTACTCTTCCCAACTCTCGTCGGTTATCAAGCCACTATTAATTGCGACCACTTCAATTAGTTCAGCAAACCCTAATGCAAAGTCACCCATAGATTCATACTGATACTGACACAAAGCTTCTATTGTCATGTTATTTTGTTTGGCAATCTGAGCTATTGCTAGCTGGTCGAGTGCAAAAAAGCTTAGTGTGCTTAACGCACTTTCTAATGCTTGTTTAAAATCAACGTCTAATTGCGGTGCATTTAACAAAGGTTCTGCATAAGCTTTCGTTGCAACTAAGAAGCCTTTACTCCACGACTTACAAAATTCAGCATCAAATGTGTCTGGTAATTTATATCCAGTTTCGAACACCTGCTCACTAATTTTGTGATAAAGCGCCATAAACAAAAAAAGCATTTCTTCATCTAAATCATTAGCTGTGTTTGGCAATATCTGCTCAAGCCACTCATGTACATCTAATGGGTTAGGCGAACAAATTACACCAAATAAATAGCCTTGGCTTTGTACAAGGGTCATTGCTTGAGATTGGGTATTTAAAAATGAGCTGAGCTGCTTTGCGTGCAACTCAGTAAATTGGGGTATTTGCATTAAAACTCTTTATATTAAAACATTAAAAGTTGAGCGGGTAGCGACCTTGGTTATCTGGTCGGCCTAAAAACTTAACCGCATCATGTATATCTTTAGGTAAGCTGGCATCTGGTTTTACATAACCTGCCACTCTAAAGTCGAAATTAGCTTTAAGTGTAGCATCGGCCTCAAGGCCAAGCGTATTATCTGGGTCAATTAATATAGCAACATCACCCGACTTACAGCTTAACTTACCTGCTAGAGGTCCAATATTAAACCATCCATTTAAACCTTGAACATCAATATTAGGGCTCGCTATTTCACCTTTTAGTGAGTCACAATAAGGTGCGCCTGAGCTGTATTCATCAAGTTCTAATATCACACGCCCTTTAGCGGTAACAGGCAGAGGAAGTTGCACACGTTGCATTGCACGCTCTACAGTTGAGCGTACTAGGGCGTCAGTCACTATCACTTTTTTATTAAAAAACCCATAACTTACATCTGCGTAACCCGAAATATCACTGCGTTCTCGTGGATTACCAAATTTTATGTTCGCATTTAGTTTGCCTGTAAATAATTTCCAGCCTGCAATATCCCAGCGCACATTATTTAACTGTTCACCATCAAAACGAACTTGCATCATTTGACCTTGCCAAACAGTGCCTACAGTTTGGCCTACTTCTAATTGCTTTGGAAAGTACGGTTTTGCTATATCTAGTGCAATATGTGCTGGTAATTTAATAATACAAAACACAATAAAACTAATTAAAAAGACAGCCGATAACGTTATTATTTTTTTCATTAATTAATTCTCTAATACTAAACGGCTTACGCGCACATAGCCTGATTTATCATCGCGACTTAAATCTAAATTTTCAATTTTTAAACCATGCTGATTTACTAGCTCATCTAGCCATTCTATTAACTGATTAAACTCTACTGAGTCAAGCGTCAAACGAAGTGAATCACTACTGGGCTGCATTTTACTAATATTGATTTTATAGCGTCCACGAGTAGAGTTTACCACTTGGCTTAAGTTTGTATTGCTAGCAACACTGGTGTTGCCTGCAGCCTTTAGCTTAACAATACTGTCATCAACCCAAGCTAATAGCTCTTGTTGTTTAATTTGAGATTGCTGTGCTTTTTCTATCGCGTTATTTAATGGCCTAAATATCCCCATTACTAAAACAAAAATAATAAACACGCCACCAGCGACCATTACCAATTGTTGTTCTTGCTCTTTAAGCGAACGCCACTGTTTCATTAACTGCTTTTTCATACTGCACCTCGCAGTTTAATTTCGCCTACGACATAATCACCGTCATTATTTAAAGACCCTTGCTCAACAGTTAAACCTTGCTTTTCAAGTATGATTTTTACTTTACCAAAAGTTTGGAAGTCTTTAGCCCGTGCACGAATTCGCAGCTCATTACGACGTTTGTCATAACGAAGTGTTTCAGGTGTAAATTCGCTGACTTGCGAAAATACATCAACCAAATTAGTCGTTAAGTCTAAAAAGCCGGATTCACTTGAGCCTTGTATTTTATCTAACGCGCCTTTAATTTGGCTTTTAATTAGATTAGGGCGAACTTTAGTTCCCGGAAATGCTTTTTGATATCTGTCGACTACTTGAGCCTTAGCTACTTCTACTTGTGTATTAAGTTGGTGTAACTCAATAGCTTTTATTGTAATTGTAGAAACCAATGCAACACTTGCTATAATTGCGGCGCCTTTCCAGTAACCCCACCACAAAGCGCTTTGTTTTTTAAGCTGATACATACCTTGGCGTAAGTTAAAATTAACGCTATCTAACTGTTTTGCAAATAATGCTAAAGGTAAGTCGTAATCGCTTGTTTGGGCTTGTAAGTTAACGCTTTCAGGAAACTGATTAGCAGGACTAAAATGTTTAATGTCGGGGTTACCCATGGCTGTTAAATAGCCATTCAACCAACTAGATTCAACCGCACTAATATGCCATTGCCCTTGCTTAAACAACCATTGGTTGTTGAGCTCAATAGCAGTTACGGCGCCATCATCTGCGAGCGGTAACAACAAAGCATCGGGTAATATTCTGTATACTGATAGATTATGCTCAGCAAATAATGCAAGCCATTGTTCAAACCATTCACGGTCTGTCATTGCTACACGAATTGCATGTTGCTCACCAAGCATTGTCGGCTGCGCTACTGCTATAAACAGTTCATCTACGTCACATGCTATATCTTCTTCAAGCATGTATGGCAATGCTTGCTCAAGCTTGCGATTCCATTTTGTTGGCAAAGCGACCGTTTTTAATTGCACTTGGTCACTGGGTAATAACACGACAACTTCTCGGGTAAGTGCTTTTTCGCTTAGCTCACTTAAATGCTCTGCATTTGGTAACTCGCCACTGGCTATTATTTCTTGTTCTTGTGGTGAGTAAATTAACCAGTTAAGTAATTCTTGTTCGGTTTGACCCGTGCGGATCAACAGTATTTCTGTCACTGTACGCCTCCAAATTTTCGCGCCAGTATCGTTACGTCGCCATCTTTAGCGTGCAGTAATGTGGTCATCGAAAAACGCAGGTCGACAAAGTTTGCCTGCGTTTGTAATTTAAAATATTCGCTTTTAATACTAAATAGACTTTTTATTGAGTCAGTATTAGTACCGCCTTGCTGCTTCACCTGTTCAAAAAATTCATCGATGGTGTCAAAGCCTGTTTGCGGTCTTGCGCCTAACACCGCTTCTGCGCCAGATAAGCTTAAGCTTTCTATCAAGGCACTGAGTATGAGCGCTTGCTCTGGCAATAATGTATTTACGTTAATTGATAAAAGCGTACTGCCTGGTATTACGCATACATATGGCAATACTTTTTCCATCACTAATGGGTTAAAGCCCTTAACTAAACGCAGCTCCGATGTTGATGCAAATAAGCTATTGGCTGTCATATACGGAAAATCTCGCGATAAGTACTCGTCTTCTTCTGCACCTGAGCGATACGTAATACTGTTCTCATCAAGCCAATCAAATACACTATCTGCCATCGTCTCTTCTGATTCGTCAGCAGGTAAATCTTCAATGTTTTCAAGTAATGCAAAGAGTGCTTTGTGTGCAGGGTTTGTTTTACTTACGCTATTTTCTTCTGGCGCTATGGCTAAAGCATTTAAATTTAAACATGCTTGTAAATCTGTAATTTTGCCACTTAACGTGCCGTTATCAACAGGGTATGAAGCATCTCCTTGAGTTGCCCACACTTGATCGAGTGTTGTTTTATCGGCATCATCTTTTTTACTTTGTATTAGCCCTTTAATAGCAAGCTCTTCTGCACCGTAGGCGTACCATTTAGCTTGTTGGTGACCTTGCAAGTTTGTACTTTTTTGCACTTGAACCATTAAATTAGCACTCATTTCTACAGCTAAAATAGCCGCTAATGCCACAATAAACAAAACAATAACAAGTGCTGCACCGCGCGATGATTGCTGCTTAACCATTATTCACATCCGTAGTTTGTGTAGCAACAACTTTGCCTTGCCCAGGAACTAAAAATACACGACGAATTGGCTCTGCTTCTATTTGTTGCAACGTAACAGCAACCGCTTTAGGGAGGGCTTTAATTTCCCACTGTTCTTGCCATTCGTTTTTATCATCTAAAAACTCAAACTTAAGTTCTTCAACATTCTCTAGCACACGTTGAACTCGCGGCTCCATATTATCAAGCTGATCAACATAAACCCGATAAACACGCTCAAGGTTATCGTCAATCACTCTATAACCAACAGCTTGTAGTTCTGAACGTGGCAATAAGTTAATTGGATTTATCCAGCCATCTCGTACAAACGCGATACCATCGTATTGGCTTTCTAAAACGTAACGACCAGCAAGTAAATATTGCTCTTGAACATCACCCGACTCATTGCGAACTGCGCGTTTGGTCATTTGGCTAAAATCTTGATCCATTAATCTAAATGTTGTTTGTAATCCATTTAACTCAGCAATTTTTTCATCGGAGGCATCTTTTGCTCTTGTTGTCGTCTCGAGTATTTGATGAGTAGCAATAATAACAAAAGCTAAAATACCCAGTGCAACCATAACTTCAAGTAATGTAAACCCGCGCTGCTTCACTTACTTTTTGCCTTTATTTAAATACGTTGATAACTCATATGCTGAATGCTCATATTTTTCATCCGTAAAAACATTTATGGTTAGTTTTACAAAGCTTTTGTCAGCTGTGGCTGTAACTTCTTGCTGCCAAAACCATTCAACACCGCCCATTACTTCGCTGCCTTTAAGGTTATTTTTACCTTGCCATTGTTCGCCTTTAGTACGCTGTTCAATAATAACGTTTTCGGCGACCCAAGATGCATAGGTTTGCTCTTCAATAGTCGTTAAGTGGTGAATATGCTCGCTTGTTGCTTGCATTGCAGCTATACCCGCCATGGCACAAATACTTAATGCCACTAACACCTCTAATAAGGTAAACCCTTTAGTGCGCTTCATTATTCTGGCTCTCGGCGAAAGTTTACTGGTGCAGTAAATTCACCTTCAATGTAATACACAGGTTCGCTTTGCTCTTTTAACTCTAATACAAGTTGAAACGCGCTTACCTCACCTGATGACAAAATAAGTACTTGTGGTATTTTTAACTTTTTAAGCTCAAGTAAACTGTCTTCATCGCCGCCACTCATAAGCTCGCGCCAGTTAGATTGCTCTAAGAGGTTATCTTGCGCCCACGCTAAATCTTCTAAGTTAAGCGTGAGCTTTAATCTTTCATCTAATTCTATTGGTTTAAAAAGATTTTCACGGTCAAAAGTAATCCACTTTTCACCATCGAAAACTAAATACTCTAATGTATTTTCTTCTACTAATAAGCCCAATTCAACTTGGTTTAAAATAGCAAATTCCGATGCCATATTAATGGTGGTATGCAGCCTTAGTGCTTGAGTATCTAACTCCTCCTCAGCACCGCCTTCTAAGCTATATACCACCATTTTGGTGGCAAAAGCGATGATCACTAATACCACTAAAATTTCTATTAAACTAAAGCCTCTGCTTTTTGCATGGCGCTGCTTAAGGCTTGCTTTCATAGCAAGCCTCTAGCATTAACATGTTCATACAGAACGGTGTACTTAGGCATTATTGTTTTTCTTCGTCCCAGTTACCGATATCGTCATCAGTACCTGCTTCACCGTCTGGGCCCATAGAAAAAATATCAAACTTGCCAATTTCACCTGGGCTAATTAACTGATAAGTATTACCCCAAGGATCTTCTGGTAATTCATTAATAAAGCCACCATCAGGGAAACGTTTTGGAACCGGTTCAATGCTTGTTTGGGTAACTAGCGCTTCAAGACCTTGCTCTGTGCTTGGGTAGCTCTTATTTTTAAGCTTGTATAAGCTCATTGCATCTTCTAATTGCTGGATATCTAGATGTGCTTTATCAATAGCAGCCTCTTCTTGCTGACCCATAATGTTAGGTGCAACAATTGACATAATCATCCCGATGATAACCAGTACCACCATCACTTCTAGTAAAGAAAAACCTGATTGTTTATTCACGTAATTACCTCATTATTCTAAAAACATTAAGTAAAAATGGTTTAGGTAAAACCACTAATATATTTAAAAATTTATTCTAACTTAAAGTCCAACAGCTTTATTCATCGCCATTATTGGCTGTAATATTGCCATTACTATAAATAATACAATAACCGCCATTGAGGCGATCATCGCAGGCTCTAGTAGTTTAAGCGATACATTAACCATGCTCTCAAATTCGCGATCTTGGTTATTTGCAGCACGCTCTAACATTTGCTCTAGTTCACCTGATTTTTCACCACTTGCTATCATATGCAGCATCATTGGTGGAAACAACTTAGTTTGCTGAAGTGCAGCTCTTAAGCTTGCACCCTCACTCACTCTGTCGGATGCATCTGCAACCGCTTTTTTAATTTTTTCGTTAATTAATACGCCGCCCGAGATACGCATTCCTTCAAGTAATGGTACCGAGCTTGACGATAAAATACTTAAAGTACGCGCAAAACGTGCGGTATTAATACCACGAGCCACTTTACCTATACCTGGCATATGTAGCACTCGGTCATCCCACCAAAAACGTATTTTAGGCTGCTTAAGTGCATGCTTAATACCAATGGCTATAGCTGTAATCGCTATTAAACTAATAAACCAATAATTTTGCACAAAATGGCTGCCAGCCATAACCCATTCGGTTGTCCAAGGAAGTACTTGTTTCGTTTTTTCAAACGTTTTTAATATTTTTGGTACTACGGTGCCCAGTAATACCGACACAATACCAATTGCAAATACCACTAATATAATAGGGTAAACCATAGCCTGAGTTATTTGGCTACGCATATGTTGGCGCTGCTCGGTATAGTCGGCTAAACGATTAAGAACTTGGTCAAGGTGCCCCGACTTTTCGCCTGCGGCTACCATTGCACGGTATAAGTCGTCAAAAACATGAGGAAACTCACTAAGACCATCGGCAAGGGTGTAACCTTCAACTACTTTTGAGCGTACCGACATAAGCATCCGCTTTAAACGCGGCTTTTCGCATTGCTCAGCAACCGCCATAACAGCGCCTTCAACAGGGAGTGCCGATTGAATAAGTGTTGCTAATTGCCTTGTAATTAATGCTAAGTCTGAGGTTGAAATTGTCGGCTTAAAAAAGCCACCGAGTAAAGGGGCTTTTTCGCCTTTGACCTGTTTATCACTTTGCGCCGCAGGAACAACTTCAAGCGGCGTTAGTTTTTGATCACGTAAAGTTTGGCGGATTTGTTTAGCCGTATCAGCTTCTAAAATGCCTTTTTTTTCTTTACCTCGGCCATCTAAGGCACGATATTCAAACGCCGCCATAGTTAACCTTCCTCACGGGTAACACGCAATACTTCTTCAAGTGTTGTTTTGCCTGCCAGTACACGGCTACACCCATCTTGACGAATACTTGGGCTGCGCTTACGAATGTATTTTTCTACGCTTTGCTCGCCTTTACCGTTGTGAATCATTTCGCGTATGGTTTCATCAACTACAAGTAACTCATGAATACCTGTACGACCACGGTAACCATTAAAGTTACACTCTTCACACCCCACCGCTCGATAGATTGTCGGTTGGCTTTCAAAAGGAACCCCTAACAGCTGGCATTCATGCTCATCAGCCGTGTGACCCTCTTTACAGGTATTACATAACGTACGTACTAAGCGTTGCGACAATACACCGAGTAACGACGATGAAAGTAAGAAGGGTTCAACACCCATATCTTCCATACGTGTAATTGCACCCGATGCGGTATTTGTATGCAAAGTAGACATAACAAGGTGACCGGTAAGTGACGCTTGAACACCAATTTGCGCAGTTTCAAGGTCGCGTATTTCACCCACCATTACTACATCTGGATCTTGACGTAATATTGCACGTAAACCACGTGCAAATGTCATATCAACTTTTGCATTAACTTGTGTTTGCCCAATGCCTGGAATTTCGTACTCTATTGGATCTTCAACGGTGAGAATATTACGATCGCGTGAGTTAATTTGGCTCATACCAGCGTATAAAGTGGTACTTTTACCAGAGCCCGTAGGCCCTGTTACCAAAATAATGCCGTGGGGTTTACTAATTAAATCTGAAAACAATGCGCGATTTTCTGCGGTCATACCTAAATCTTCAAGGTTTAAGCGCGCGTTGTTTTTGTCAAGTAAACGCAGTACTACACGCTCACCAAAGCTCGATGGCATTGTAGATACACGCACATCAACTGCACGCCCTGCAATACGTAAGCTAATACGACCATCTTGTGGAATACGTTTTTCAGCTATATCAAGCTTAGCCATTACTTTAATACGAGATACAAGTAACGATGCAAGTTTACGATTAGGCTTAAGTACTTCTTTAAGCACGCCATCGACCCTAAAGCGAATAACAAGCTCTTGCTCGAAGGTTTCGATATGAATATCAGAAGCCCCTTCTTTAATCGCTTCACTTAGCATGGCGTTAATAAGCTTGATGATTGGTGCATCATCGTCACCAGCAAGTAAATCTTCAGTTTGCGGGAGCTCATCAGCAAGTGAGAATAAATCAACCTCGTTGCCAATATCTTCCATCATTTGTTGCGTTTCAGAGCTATCACGTTGGTATGACGCTTCAAGCAATAGCTCAAATTTATCATCATCCAATTGCTCAAGTGTAAAACCATGGCCTGCGATACGGCGTACTTCTAATAGTACTTCAACATCTAGCTCACCACGGTAGTAAACTATACGATGATCTTTGTTTTTACCAAGCAACACACCTGCGCGTCTTGCATAGGAAAATGGCAAACGCTTTGCTGGTAACTCAACTAACACATCACTCGTTAATAGCTCATCCTGATTATGCGTTTGAGGATGAACCACATCTTGGTTTATCTCTTGAATCGCATTAGTCATCTTTACGCTCTTGTGCATTTTGTTTACGTAGAGACTCTTCATACGTAGGTGGAAGTACTAGTTCGTCATTCCACTCTGGTAAAATAGGCGTATCAGTCATTGGCATTAACTCAATACCATCTTCTTTTTGTTTAAACTGCTCACCACGAATAAAGTTATATTTATTAAAGCTTAACTTATTCATGCTTACACCATCACGAATAATGGTTGGGCGAATAAATACAATAAGATTACGCTTACGGCGCGTTGTATTTGTTGATCTAAACAGGTGACCTAAAATAGGGATATCGCCTAATAACGGTACCTTAGAAACACTTTCTTGTACGTCTTCGTCAATTAAACCGCCAAGTACAACCATACCGCCATCATCGGCCATAACCGTTGTTTTAATTGCACGTTTATTAACTGAAATATCAACAGCAGTTGCACCACTTACACTCGATACTTCTTGCTCAATAGTAAGTTGTACTGCAGAGCCATCGTTAATCTGTGGCGTAACTATCAGTTTAATACCGACTTCTTGACGCTCAACTGTTTGAAATGGGTTAGCATTATTACTGCCCGTTTGTGAGCCTGTAATAATAGGCACTTCTTGACCGACTAAAATAGAGGCTTCTTCGTTATCCATTGTAGTAATAGAAGGGGTAGCCAATATATTTGAATTTGTATCAGTGGCAACAGCCTGAATAATTGCGCCCCAATCATTTTTAACAACGCCCAGCGCTAAACCATTAATGCCACTTAGCAATGAAGCAAGCGCATCATAATCACCCTCAGTCGTTTCGTCATAACTAGTAACGGTTCCAGTTTCTGTACCAATGATAGTTTTAGTTACGGTTGTATCTTGTGCTTGCTCTGCAGCAACAGCTAATGAACCCACGGGAACCGTAGTACCATTGTTAAATTGCAACATACCGCCCTGCTCAGAAATCCACTGCAGGCCTAAGTTAACCCCGTCGCCTTCCATTACTTCAATAATAATGGCTTCTACAAGTACTTGTGCACGGCGAATATCAAGACGTTCAATTACCGACTCAAGCGAGCGCATTGTGTCTGGCTGTGCGGTGATAATTAGTGAATTTGAATCTGGGTGAGCTTCTATACTGCTTTCGTTGTTACTTCTGCTACGAGTCTTAGTGGTACCGCCTTGTGCATCTTCAACAAGTGACTTACTTACGCCTTGCAGTACTTTTACTAAATCTTCAGCTTTAGCATAATTTAGGTAAAACACTTTGGTATTACCTTGGCTTTCTAATTCGCCATCTAAGCGCTTAATAAGCTCTATGGCACGTGTACGTGCTTGGCCTTCACCA
Organism: Pseudoalteromonas sp. SR43-5; assembly: GCF_014163835.1. Lineage (NCBI taxonomy): Bacteria > Pseudomonadati > Pseudomonadota > Gammaproteobacteria > Alteromonadales > Pseudoalteromonadaceae > Pseudoalteromonas > Pseudoalteromonas sp. SR43-5. The sequence goes on along the minus strand of NZ_JACJEA010000048.1, from coordinate 7,219 downwards.
CTTACAATAACGCTATTAGTTCGGCCATCTGCGACTACTTTTGGAATTAAAAACTCAGGTACGCTGCCTTTGCCGCTGTCTTTATAAATATTGTCTACCACAGAGACAACATCATCTGCTGTTGCATATTTAAGCTTAACAATGTCTACACGCTTATCACCCGCCTGATCAACAGAGCGAATAATCTCAACTAAGCGATTAACCGATGCAGCATGCCCCGTTAACATCATTACGTTAGCCGCATTAAAGTTAGCAACATGGCCGCCATCTTTTTGATCGCTAAATTGACGAACTAAAGGGCCTAGTTCTTGTACGCTTACATTTTTGACACGTACAACACGTGTAATCATCATATCGCCGCTAGCTTCGTTACCTTCGGTAATAAGTGGCACATTTGATTTTTTGGCGTCTGAACTTTTTTCTACCTTAAGAATGCCATTGTCCATTTCAACAGCTGAGTAGCCATAAACTTCCAATACATTTAAGAAGAACTGGTAATAAAGCGCTTCGTCCATTAACTCATAACTGCGAACATTTACTTTGCCGCGCACGTTAGGGTCAATAATTACTGTTTTATTGAGATTTTTACCAACAATATTAATAAACTCGTTGATATCAGTGCCTTTAAAGTTAGCAGCATATTCAACAGCAGAAACAGACAAAGAAATACTTGCCGCCAAAAAAAGTGCCGCGTACTTAGCTAACCCTTTTTTAATTTTTTTGAGGTGTAGCACCTGAACCATTATATTAAAACTCCAAAGCTAAATTATTGCAGACTAAATTGCACATCAATTTGTTCACCATCACGTTCTATAGTGATATTGGCATCTGTACTATTACGCAGCTCGTTAATAGCTGACATAGCCTGTTTTAAATCTGTTAATTGATAGCCATTTATAGAAATAGCCAAATCGTTATTTTTTAATCCCATTTGCTTAAACAGTTCAGGTTCTTTACCTGGACTTAAGCGATATCCAATTAGTTCACCATCATTCATAGCCTGTGAAACACGTATATAGTCAAATAACTTGCCCGGTTCTTCGAGTAACTCTTCACGTGTTTCTATAATTGCTTCTTTAACGTCTGGGTCTGCAGTGGCGTCTATTTGTAATTCACTTGGCTCTAATTTTTGCGGACCCATTTCGGCATCGTCACGCGCAGCGAGTACAGGCATAGATACTTTTTTACTAAAATCGAGCCCATCAAGCATTAATGTTTCAAAACCTCCATTAATACCTAAAATAACACGATCAGGCAGTATCTGCGCTACTTCAGCGCGCGTGCCAAGTACAACTTCTTCAACAAGGTAGCTTACTTGCTTACCTTGTGATTCAATAATTGCTATGCCTGCTTGGTCATCATTATTAACAGCTACAATACCGGTTAAATTAATACTTAGGCGTGTTTCTGGCGCATTATTTATAACCTGCGATTGTTTTGCAGTATTATTGTTGTTTGTTACAGTTTTTTTACCAAATAAAAATTGCTCAATAATATGCTGCGCTGAGTTATTACTCGCACCAGATGGCTGATTAGCATAATGAGTAGGAGTAAGTAGAGTTACTGGTGGTTTCGGCCATAAAAGCCAGACAAGCTTTGATAATAAAAATGCAAGATAAACAACAACTAACAGTGTCACTAATGCACTTAATTTAGCATGCGGTAACCGCGTTAAAAATTGTTTTAGTTGTTGGATATGCTGTTCCATAAATAGTGTTCTTATTTTAATTTACTGCGTTAGCGCGTACCCATAGTACCCTTTCATTTTTCTTTCAACAAGCACACTAATATTAAACTTTGTAAACAGATTAAATTAACTTTACATAGTAGTACAAAAAGTAAACGGCTGTTGTAATACCTTCATCCTACGATGATTTCATGATAAATTTTAAGCTATAAAAACGTGGGGAAATGCCTTATGAGTAAAAAAAGTAATGCTAATACCAACTCAGACCATGCAGATGAGTTAAAAGTTCGATTAGATAAATGGTTATGGGCTGCACGATTTTATAAAACTCGTGCTGTTGCACGTGAAATGGTGCAAGGCGGCAAAGTACATTATAATGGCCAACGTACAAAAGCGAGCAAAATAGTAGATGTTGGTGCAAAAGTAAAACTTGCTCAGGGTGTAGATGAAAAACTGATAACTATACTCACAGTGCTTGAAAAACGTCAAAGCGCCCCCATTGCACAGACCATGTATCAAGAATCTGATGCAAGTATTGCTAAACGCGAAGAAAACAGCATCGCACGCAAAAATAACAGTTTTTTTGCTCCTCATCCGGATAAAAAACCAGATAAAAAGCAAAGACGCGAACTTTTAAAAATGAAATCAAGTTAGGTATAGCCACTCATGCAACAAGATTTACTTCACCGTTATTTATTCAACGAACTAGATGTTCGTGGCGAACTCGTACAAATCGAGAATGCTTATAATGAAATGATTGCCGACCACAATTACCCTGACCCTGTTAAAGCATTACTAGGTGAGCTACTTGTTGCAACCTGTTTACTAACCGCAACTTTAAAGTTTGAAGGTGAAATTGCAGTACAGCTTCAAGGTGATGGCCCTGTCAAATATGCTGTTATAAATGGTGATGACAAACAAAACATGCGTGGTATTGCACGCCTGCAAAGCGAAATTACGGGTACAACTGTAAAAGAGCTTATTGGCCAAGGCTATATGGTGATCACTATTACACCAAGTAAGGGTGAACGTTACCAAGGTATAGTGCCCTTAGAGCACGATACTCTGAGTGAATGTATAGAAAGTTACTTTGAGCAATCAGAGCAATTAAAGACACGTCTTTGGTTTGCAACCGACACAACTGAAGGTAGCGCAAAAGCATGTGGTCTATTTTTACAAGTACTCCCAGTTGATAAACAAAAATCAATTGAAGACTTTGCGCACTTAGAAGCATTAAGTAACACCATTAAAGATGAAGAGTTGTTACATCTTGATGCAAATACAGTCCTTACACGTCTTTACCACGAAGATAACCCTCGTGTATTTGAGCCTCAAGCGATTAAATTCAAATGCGGTTGTAGTCGTGATAAAACAATTACTGCACTTGTTAATATTGGACAAGAAGAACTACTTAAAGACGTAACCGAAAAAGGGTCTGTTAATATTAACTGTCATTACTGTTTAAAAGAGTATGTTTTTAACGAACAAGATATAAAAAGCATTTTCAACTAAATGTTCAGCTTCATTTATATATAGTAATTAAAGCCGCATAATATGCGGTTTTATATTATAAAAAGATGATACCGGTGTCATCTTTTCTGCTAATTTCATGACACCGGTATCATTGAAATTATTCATGTTTTTTCTTAAATATATGTGTTTTTAGAGGCTTTACGGGCTCGAATATCTTAAAACCTTCTGTTACTATAATTTCAGTTTCAGGGCACTGATAACCCCAGAGCTATCCGTTCAAACTCTCACACATAGTTAGGTATAAACATGACTACAGGCGCTACACGTTTTGTCGATTTAACCGCAGCTGAACTTGTCGAGCATGCGATCCGCCGTGGCGAAGGTACTTTAGCCGCAAATGGTGCTTTTGTTGCAATTACAGGAAAACGAACTGGTCGTTCACCAAAAGATCGTTTTATTGTACAAGAAGCTACAACTCAAGATGACATTCAATGGGGCAATGTTAACCGCCCATTTGATGCAGACAAATTTGACGCTTTATGGGCTCGCGTAGAAGCACATGTTCAAAGTAATGACCACTTCACCTCTCACCTAGAAGTTGGCGCAGACCCTGAGCATTATCTACCTGTAGTCGTAACTACAGAAACAGCGTGGCACCATATTTTTGCCAAAAACATGTTTATCGAACCGCAAAACTATAACGCTTCAAACTTACCGCAATGGCAAGTAATGAATGTTCCTTCGTTTGTATGTGAGCCAGAACGTGATGGCACAAATAGCGATGGCACCGTCATTATTAACTTTGCACAGCGTAAAGTATTACTAGCTGGTATGCGTTACGCCGGTGAAATGAAAAAATCGATGTTTTCTGTGCAAAACTTCCTACTACCAGCAAAAGGTGTATTACCAATGCACTGCTCTGCTAACGTTGGTGAAGCAGGCGATACAGCATTGTTCTTCGGTTTATCTGGTACAGGTAAAACAACGCTTTCAGCAGATCCTACTCGCTTTTTAATTGGTGATGACGAACACGGTTGGGCACCTGGCAGCGTGTTTAATATTGAAGGCGGTTGTTATGCTAAGTGTATCGACCTGTCACAAAAGAATGAGCCTGTAATTTGGAATGCTATTCGCTTTGGCACTATTTTAGAAAATGTAGTGTTAGATGAAAAAGGCATTCCAGATTTTAACGATACTAGCCTTACTCAAAATAGCCGTGCAGCATATCCACTTGAACACGTTGAAAAACGTAAAGTAGAAAACCGCGCAGGCGAACCAAAAGCTGTTGTATTTTTAACTTGTGATGTAAGCGGTGTATTACCACCAGTTTCTATACTTAGCGAAGAAGCTGCTGCTTTTCACTTTTTAAGTGGATACACAGCAAAAGTTGGCTCTACTGAAATTGGCTCTACTAGCGATATTGAATCAACATTTTCGACATGTTTTGGCGCACCATTCTTCCCACGCCCTGCTGGTGTTTACGCTGAGCTTCTTATGAAGCGTGTACGCGAGTTTGGCGCTAAAGTGTACCTTGTGAATACAGGTTGGACTGGCGGCCCTTACGGCACAGGTAAACGTTTTGATATTCCAACTACTCGTGCAGTAATTGATGCAATCGTATCTGGTAAATTAGCGGGTGTTGAAACTCAGCACATTGATGTTTTAAACCTAGATGTACCGGTAGCCGTTCCTGGTGTAGATACTAACTTACTTAACCCAATCAATACTTGGGAAGACAAAGCTAAGTACAATGAATATGCATCAAAACTAGCCGCTGACTTCACTGAAAACTTTGCTAAGTACGACGTATCAGACGATATAAAAAATGCAGGGCCTAAAGCTTAAATAAGCTTCAAGCTTGTATTTTAACGCCAGCCAAGGGCTGGCGTTTTACTTTCTAAATACCTAATTTAATAAGTGCGACAAAATGCCGCACAACTCATATCAAAAACCATATAATATACCGCGTAATTAATCATTCCTTAATGCCCAATAAACCTGCATTACTCATTACGGCTATTTAATTAATGACACTAAAGCTTTCATGGCGAAAAACATTCAGGCGGTTACATTTATACTTAGGCCTATCAGTAGGTGTTTTACTTACTATTATCACTCTTTCTGGCTCTATATTAGTTTACTATCCGCAAATAGACTTACTGCTAAATCCAGCAAATGACGCTACTACAAACATAAAAACGCCTAATTGGGATCAAGCATATAATACGCTAAGAGCCAATTTCCCTTCAAAGCAAGGGCCATGGCGATTAGAAAACACAGGTATAAACTCAGTAATTCCCGCGCGATACTACAATCCAACAGAAACAAAAGAACAAGGCTTTGCCCCCTTAATGGTATGGCTATCTAGCAGTAGTGATAAAGTAATACGTAAAAACTATTGGGGAAAATACTTAGTAACTTGGATGTACAACTTACATTTTTCATTACTAACAGGAGCAGCGGGCACTCTCGTCGTTGGCTATATAGGCATAGCCTCAATAGTTCTTCTTATCTCTGGATTCTTTGCTTGGTTTCCAAAGCCTGGGCAGTGGGTAAAGGCACTAAAATTTAAATCTCGTAGCTCTAAAATAGGTTTGCTATACGACTGGCATAAACTAATTGGTTTAACCTTCTGCATACCGCTACTAGCTTTAACTGTTACAGGTGTTATGCTCGCTATTCCAAAACAAACAGATCCTATATTAACCGCTCTAGTTAGCGATATAAACTCCCCACCAAAAACACAAATTCAACCGAGCAAACAAACCGATATTCCTTTATCACAAGCGGTATTAATAGCTGAAAAAGCATTACCGAATGCGCGTTTAGCTTGGATTGAAACACCATCAAACTTAAATGCTATTTACAGATTAAGATTTCAAACTGTAAACGATCCTTCATATCGCTTTCCACATAGCTATATAGAGGTTAATGCACTTACAGGAAAGTTAGAGAGCGTGTTTAATATAGATAAGCAAAGTACGGCTAGTAAAATAAAAAACTGGATGCACCCTCTACATGACGGCAGCATTGGCGGTAACATTTTAAAAGTCATTTGGGTGTTAAGTGGCTTCGGATCTGCTGCATTGTTCATTATCGGCGTATATAGGTGGTTAGTTAGAACCAAGAGAATACAAAATAAACTTTAGTTGAAGGAGTACATGAATTGCTTTTCAGTAAGTCTTGTCGATAGTTTTCTAATATAAAGTATATGGCCTTCGTTAATCTTAGGATTAAAAATTAATAACGCTCAGTACATATGAAATTAAAGCAGCCCCTAACCGCCTATCATGCTATAAAACAATTAATGAAGGGTAGTTTATACTGCAAGTTTAGATAGGCACTCCATGAACACTATTATTTAAAAACCACATGCCCATTAGATTTAAGTTCTATGCGTAAGCCTCTGTATTAACCTCTATTTTTATTCTCTTCAGTAACCTACCTAAAGCGTATATAAAGGCTTAAAGGTCATGTTCAATACTTATCACAAGACCAGATAATTAACGCTTTTATATTAGGTCAGATGTTAAACCAATTGGTATTATTTACCCACAGTACAAATGCTACCACTCATTGTCGAGCGGAGGTTTTTTATGCTTTTGACGTCGGGAGTCGCTACGCTCGCCCGACCTGCGTGATGATGTTGATATGAGTGTGTGTTAACTGCGCGTAGTTCACTTTTCTGCAGACGTAAAAAGGCCCGACTATTTCTAGTCGGGCTCTCTACAATTTGAAGCTTGGTGGTGTCGTAGTGCCCACAGCGGTGGAGAGGCACAGTGAAATGCTACACTATCTTTGCGTCGCGATATGAGTATGTGTTAATTACGCGTATTTCACTTTTCTGCAGACGTAAAAAAGCCCGGCTATTTCTAGTCGGGCTCTCTACAATTTGAAGCCTGGTAATGTCGTAGTGCCCACAGCGGTGGAGAGCCACAGTGAAATGCTACACTCTCTTTGTGTCGGGAGTCGCTACGCTCGACCTACCTACGTGATGGGGGGTGCTGTGAGTGTGTGTTAATTGCGCATATTTCACTTTTCTGCAGACGTAAAAAAGCC
>NZ_JACJEA010000047.1:0-27974 GCF_014163835.1 Pseudoalteromonas sp. SR43-5 | reverse complement strand
TGCTTGGTGACAATAGCGTTTTGGACCCACCTGACTCCATGCCGAACTCAGTAGTGAAACGAAACAGCGCCGATGATAGTGTAGCATTTGCTATGTGAAAGTAGGACATTACCAGGCTTCAAATTAAAGAAACCCGTTACAGCAATGTGACGGGTTTTTTGCTGTCTGGGATTTAGTAAAGAGCCCATGCCGAACTCAGTAGTGAAACGAAACAGCTCGAAGGCTAGCCCCGGCCAACGATAGTGTAGCATTTGCTATGTGACTTTCTACCGCTGTGGGCACTACGACATCCCAGGCTTTAAATTGTAGAGAGCCCGACTAGAAATAGTCGGGCTTTTTTACGTCTGCAGAAAAGTGAAATATGCGCAATTAATATACACTCATACCAACACCATCAAGTAGGGCGGAAAAATAGATCACTTAATTAAGCGAATTGGCATAAAAATAAAATTGTGAACTACCGAATTTACGTTTTCGGTTTGTGTAAGCAGTTGTTTAGGTGAAGTATCAAACAGAATTTATAAATTAGTTTGATTAGTTGATTATAACTCGTTAACTAACCACAGACTTAGCTTGTTTATGAGGGCAATGAATACTAATATGATTTCATGATCTTATAACTAAATCTATTGGCTTAGTTGTTTTAAAATTACTACCAATAATGATTGTGAGCTGTAACTTAAATGCCTTATGAAACATTTGTAGATGACTCTGCATCGCTAGTTGAATTTACCCGAGTTTACTTAGCTATTTTTTATACTTTTGTTGCCGGATTTTATACATTTAGAATTATTTATAAAAATCGAAATACACCATCTGGCGTTATTTATCCCGGTGATAAATTTTGTACTAGTTGGTGGAACCATATGGTTTTTAAATTTTTCAGGGCTGCTATTTGGTTTATATGTGTAATTAGAGTGTTTGTACCTGAGTTAGATAGCTACCTTGGGCTATTCCCAATTCTCAATGGCTGGCCAGGTGTATTATTTGGCGATATTTTATTGAGTGCAGGTTTTATTTTGACGATGTTTGTACATTTTCATATGGCGGCACTTTGGCGTTCAGGAATTGATCCTAAGGGACCACATGAGCTTAAAACATCAGGATTATATGAATACTCTAGGAATCCGATGTATTTAGGCGTTGTAGCTGCACAGGTGGGGTTCTTTTTAGCCTTACCTAGTATATTTAGTTTGACCTGTTTAGTTATTGGTTTTACAGCTATATATAGACAAACATTAGTTGAGGAGGCTCATTTAGCCCATCGTTTTTCTATAGAATATAAAGAGTATAAACAACTAGTCCCTCGCTGGTTATAGCTTGGGATTGAGCTTTAAATACGTGGATTTTTAAGGCAAAAGTAAAGAAGTGTTCTGTGTTGGCTTGCTAAAATCCAGCACAATAGACATAAATCAGATCACTTCTTTTTGTTTTATACCAATTCGCTTAATTAAGTGATCTATTTTGAGGATGGAAAAACGTGTTGATAGCTAGGCAAAAAATTTGCTATTTAGTTGTTCTAAATGAGAATTTTTTAACACAGGTAGCGACACATTTAGCCCCGCAAAATGATTAAGTATTATTGCGGATTGGTATTATATACTTTTTCATAAACTCTTGTTTAGTAATTGCCTTTGAAAAAATGTAGCCTTGAATGTAATCACAAGCAAGCTGCTTTAATAGGTCATACTGTTTTTGTGTCTCAACTCCTTCAGCAACTACCATTACGTCTAGATTGTGAGCCATAGTGATAATAGCTTTCACGAGAGCAATACTATTATCGTTTGATTCTATATCGTTGATAAATGAGCGATCTATTTTTAAAATATCTATATCTAAGCGTTGTAAATACGCCAAAGAAGAATAACCAACACCAAAGTCGTCAATCGCAATATCTATATTAATAGTGCTTAAGCGTTTTAATTGTCGTTGTATTGACGAGTCGGGATCCATTAAAGTATTTTCAGTGACTTCAATTAAAATGGTGTTTGCAGGTAGTTGATACTTTTTACTTGCTACAATCCATTCATCCACCCAGCAACCAGCACGGTCAATTTCAAGAGGTGATGTATTCACACTGACTTGAATTGCCTTTTCACTTAAAACATTGAATTGGACGGTATCTTGAATTGCTTGAGATTTTACCCATTGGCCGATATCGTTTATTAATCCGTTTTTTTCAGCGACAGGTATAAATTCATTTGGCCCTATTAGGCCTCGTTCAGGGTGATTCCAACGAATTAGAGCTTCAGCTTTTGGTACTGATTTCCCGTCAATTGAAAATATAGGTTGGTAAAATAATTCAAATTGGTTTTTAACAATTGCAGTGCGTATCTCCTCTATTAGACGACGCTTTTCTGTGGCTTTTTCTTCTATAGCATAGGAGAAAAACTCATAGCGATTCCGCCCTTTATTTTTAGATAAATACATTGCTTGGTCAGCGCGTCTAACGAGCTCTTCTACTGTTAAACCATCAGCAGGGAAAAATGTTAAACCTATGCTTGCAGTAACATAGACTGTCTCTTTTTTTACTTTAATGCTCTGCATTAAACTACTTTTTACTGCTTCGGCAATTTTTGATGCTTCATCCGGGCTATTTACACCCTCTAAAATTAATGTAAATTCGTCACCACCCAAACGTGCGACTGTATCTTCAGTCGTTATACAACTTTGCAGTCTTGTTGCTACTTGGTGTAAGAGTAAATCACCGTAGTCGTGCCCTAGGCTGTCGTTTACTTCTTTAAATCCATCCAAATCTATGAATATAAGTGCGAATTTCATTTCCTTAATACTTACTAAGCTTTGTAGTTTTTCGTAAAAATAACGCCTGTTTGGTAAGTCGGTCAATCCATCTTGGTAGGCATATTGTTGCAACTGAATATTCGCATTTTCAAGTTCATTAGTACGCAGTCTAACTTGGTTTTCTAATGAATTTTCTCTTTGCTCAATGTTGTATAACATCGCATTAAAACAAGAGGTTAATTGTCCTACTTCATCTTGTGATAGCTGTTTAGCGCGTAAGCTATAATCGTGTGATGTAGTTATTTTACTTGCTGTTTGAGCTAAATATAAAATAGGGTTTAAAAAGCGACGCCTTAATAAAAGAGATAAAATTAGGCTGATGGCAAAGGTGAATATCATCAAAATCATTATAAACTTAAAGTAAAAAGTAATTCTGTCTTGAATGTAGCTGTTGTTAGCGCGTATTTTTAATATACCGTAATCATGCATATCGAGCTGAAGGGGTGTACTTACTTCAATACTTTGCTCCATATTTTCATCTTCGGATTGCGCAATAACAAGTTGCTCACCAGTCATACTTGTTACCATTATACTAATAACATCTGAGCGTATAAGTATTGGGTTTATAAGCTCTTGCACTGCATCTATATCATCAAACATAAGTGCTGTAGTTATATTCGGTGAAAGCATTTTTGACAGAGAGCCCAAGCTTTCTATTTGTTCCTCTTTAGCGCTAGTGATTTCATAAGCACTAAATACAATGGTTACTGTCGCGGTTGATACAAGTGCAACACTCATTAAGATAAATAGTAATTTTTTGCTCATCGTATTTAATGCAAATAGTTTTTTCATTGCGCTACCTATCTACAACGCGGGCAAGGCGTAGCACTTTTGAGCTCATAGTAATGCCTGCATCTTTAAGCTGTTTCGGAGCAATTTCAAAGCGAATTTTACCACTGGAAAGAAAAAACCTGATATGACCGCCATTTTCAATAAATGTGTCTGTTTCACCAATGAGCATAACGTTTTTCAGCTCTAAAGGTGTTATGTTTTGCCATTCGATAAATGTATCAGAGGTAATAAATAGCATGTTACACGCCGAGGTTGTTACTTCATCCAGAGTGATTAATTTATTGTATAGAGGTAAGTTTTTTATAGTGCGACTTTTTAAAGCGTTGTTAGCCGCATCAATAAAGTATTTATCAGGGCTACAAATAATAAATTCATTAAGAGATTCTAAATGATAATCCCAGTGTCCAAAACGTGCAAAGTTATATAAGAAGCCTGCTTTTAGCATGTATTCTTTTTCAACAGCGCCAACGCTGGCACTAAGAAGTGTCAACGTTATTAAGCTACTGTGAATTAAACTTCTTAATTTAATCATCTAATTAACTTAGAAATTTGCTGAAATTGTAAATGTAATACATTCATCAATATAGTTTGGTAATGTATAGGTTTCGCGCGTATTATTGTACTCAATATGTGAACCTGCAAAGAGGTTTTTACCCGAAATTGCAGTAGACCACACAGGTGTTGCTTGCCAATTCCAACTAACATCTAACGTTGTGTAATTATCAGTGTTATATGCATTTGAGTTTATTGCGCGCAATGTCGCAAACACATTATGGTTGGTTAAAAAAGAATAATCGGCTTTTGCAAATAACTGCCTGTTTTTAGAGTCATAGCCGATTGCGGGCTCTACTCGAGGAGGTAAATCGTAGTTATAATCGGTGTAACTATAACCAAACTCAGTATTGAGATTATCAACAGGTTGCCACGATACAACTAGGTCGAACCCTTTAGTGGTCGTGTCTGCTACAGATGCAAAGTCTAAATCTATGCGAGTCATTGTTAGTGCTTGAAATACTTCTGGGATTCTCCCTGCTAGAAATAATTCAAGTATAGGTGTGAATTGTTCAGCATGCGTATTCATATCAATAACCGCTACGTTATTAGCATCGGTATAATAAGTAGAAAGATCCAATGACCAATCGTTAGCAGTAAAACGGTAGCCTAATTCATAAGATAGATAGTTTTCAGATTTAACTTTGTCGTTACCATTTAGGTAGGTTGCAATTCGGTAGTCGTCTATTTGTCCAAAGCCAGAGCTTAAACCGGTAAGATCTTTAATTTCAGTACCATTAACTTTAAAGTTGTCGTTAAATTCAATCAATGTTGGTGTACGTACACTTCTCGATATAGCACCCCAAGTAAGGTGGTTATCTACTGGTTTGTATATAAGCCTTGCTGACGGTTGATTTTCCCAGCCAGTTAAATCGTTATGATCAAGCTTAGTACCAATAATAAAATCGAGTGTATCAGGCGTCACATTGTATTGAGCTTGAACAAGTGCACCAAACTGTTTGAGGTTATCAAAGTTTTTATCGCTATCTAAAAATACACTTTCTGCGAAAGAGATAGAGTTATACCGGTAGTTTAATCCCCAATCTAGCTGTAGAGATTGGTATATGAAGTTCATTTGATAATCAATATCTATCGATTCAAAATCTTCTTTAATATAATCTTGGGAACCATTTTGTTTCAGCCAAGAAATTTGTAGCATTTGATTGGCATCGGGCGACACTCTGTTTTCAAGGCGTGCCATTATGCGTGAGTCTGTTCGCTTTAAATCATCTGAGAATGAAATGTTTTCGTTGGTTTCATCTATAACACCTCGGTAGTTTTGACCAAGTGTTGAGTGAGTAACGTCCCCCTGTAGTAGCGCAGACCACTCATCATTAGGGGTAAAGTCAGCCCGAAAACCTAAAGAATTTTGTTTAGTTGTATCGTTAGGTGCGAGTAAGATCCCTTTTTTTGATTCATTCGCATCTTTTACATGACCATACACACGGTAGCTGCCTATGTTACTTATATCACCACCGTAACGAAGATTTGCATCAACATTTATTTGATTACCAGTTGTTACGTTTGCGTATCCACCGCGAGTATCAATACTGTTTTTAGTAATGATATTAATCACGCCATTATTTGCGTTACTACCCCAAAGTAATCCGCCTTGTCCGCGTATTACTTCAATGCGCTCAATGTCATACAAAGGAACGTTGAGTGTTTCCCAATAAACTGCAGCAAATTTTGGGGTATATAAGCTTTGTCCGTCAATCATAACCAATAGTTTGCTAGAAAATCGAGAGGCAATACCTCTTGATGAAATAGCCCATTGATTGTTATCGAGCTGACGTACAATTAAACCAGGCACCATTTTCAGTGCTTCAGGTACTGATGTAGCACCAGAGTTAGTAATTTGTTCTTTACTTAATACATAAATAGATGAGGCGGTATCAAATGCTGATTGTGCTCTTTTCATCGCAGAAGTTGCTTGTACATCCATGCCCATTAAAGCATCAAGATCGAGGTCTTCATCTTCAAACGGCTCGGCCGTTAAGAGAGGGCAAACAAAAAGTAATGGCCAAAACAAACGTTGTGATATTTTCACCCAAAAGTCTCCTGCGCAATCAAAAATCAAAAACAGTCTTTGTTTTTGTAATACATGTGATATCACACAATATTAACATACATTAACAGTGTAAAAGCATAGATGAGATTAAATCAAGGTAGCTAATTTTGTAGTAGTTAAAAGGTCTAATTTCGCCCAATTGAACTGTAAAAATATAGTTAAATGAACTTTATAAGTATATTTATTAAAGAGTCAGTAAAATGTAAATAGCTGATAGTTATATGTTTATATACGACTTAAAATTTAGTCTATTTCAGAATAACTTCAAAGTATTTATGGTTATTAAATATTTAATCTTAACTTTTTCGTGTCATGCTTCTCAAAGCAATATTAATTATATGGGCACAATTTATACTTAGCCCTGTGTTATCTGCGATTGTGGTTTAATTATCTTTGCTTTTGTTAAAGCTATATAGAATACTTAAATTTGCTTGGTTTTGCTTTAAAGGCACCAAAGTATGATAAAAAATGAATTAATTAATGTAGAAGAAGTACTCGATTTAATGCTTGATGCCGTTTGTGTGGTAGATAAACAAGGCACATTTGTTTTTGTAAGCGCAGCATTTGAGCAAATTTTTGGTTATACGGCCGACGAAGTTGTAGGCAAAAAGATGATTAACTATGTTTACGAAGGTGATCATTACAAAACTCATAACGCCGTAACTTCGCTATTGTCTGGCGAAACGGTAAACCCTCGCTTTGAAAACCGCTGGATGAGAAAAGATGGTCAATTAGTCCATATATTATGGTCTGTTCGTTGGTCAGAGCAACATCAAGTAAGAATTGCAGTAGCGCACGATATAACTGAGCGAAAAGTAATGGAAGAGCAGCTCCATTACATGGCTCGGCACGATGTGTTAACTGGTTTGCCTAATCGCTCTTTATTGATGGAGCGATTAGAAAAAGTAATTATTAGCGCAACTACAAACAACACATTTTTTTCTTTACTGTTTATAGACATAAATGGCTTTAAAGCAGTAAACGACACCCACGGACACGAAACTGGCGATAAGCTTTTATGTGCTATAGCAAAAAGGCTTTCAGCGTCGGTTAGGCATTACGACACAGTAGGGCGTTTAGGTGGAGACGAATTTTTAATTATTTTAGATAATTTAAGTTCTAGCCACGAAACCGTCAGAATAAAAAATAAAGTCCTCACTGAGTTTAAAGCTGTCTTTAAGTTAGATGACGTACTACTAAATATTTCCCCCAGTATTGGCTTTGCAAACTACCCAGAGCACGGACAAACAGATCATGAACTTATAAAATCTGCTGATCAAGCTATGTACAAAAATAAACAACAAGGCTTAGATAACGTAACCTATTTACCTTAAAAAATTATGCTGAACTACCACCTTAGACAGCTCATCTTCACAACGCCCTTAACTACAATACATTACTTACCGCCACATTTTTAATAGCGGTTTTCCAGCGCTGCGTTAAAAATCTATAAATGCTCTTACAGCAGTTTGTAGGTAGTTCCTTGATAAATAAACTGCACAAGTTATGTCTGGGTGATAATGAAGGCAATTACCGTATAGGCAGTAATACATTTTTTACTAATGATGCAGGCGAAAGCAAAGTTTCGGTCACTGATTACGCAACAGCAATGGTTGATGTAGCGCAAAATGCAGCGCACGTAAATCAGCATATTAGTATTGCCTACTAATATGGTTACTAATCAAAAGCGTTTGATTATTTAGATATAACAATACTGGCTCACAAGGCTAAAATAATTTAATCTGAGCGTATTAATTCTTATTAAATTATTTGCCTTATGAGCCTTCTTTTTTCTCTTGCGTTAGCAAGCCTTCCCGCTTTACCTGAGCCTGTTGCAAATAATGCTGTGGCTAAAGTTATTGTAAAAAACCAGCCCTACTTTTTAAGCTTTATGGGGCTGGGGCGCGATAAACAACACTCGTCAGTGCATAACAAAGTGTGGGCGCTTAAAGTTGGCGATTCACAGTGGCAATCTAAAACTGGTGTGCCTTCAAGCTTGCCATTAAAAGGGCGCTTAGCAAGCACCGCAGTCGGCTTAGGCGAGTACGCTTATGTGTTTGGCGGTTATACGGTAGCAGAGGATCATACTGAAGTTTCAAGCCCCAACGTATATAGGTACAACGTAATAAAAGATACCTACACTCACCTTGCTAGCATGCCAGTACCCGTAGACGATAGCGTAGCGCTGAGCTACAAAGCGCGTTACATTTATCTAATTAGCGGTTGGCATAACGACGGCAACGTAAACTTAGTACAAGTATACGACACGCAAAATAATACATGGCAACAAGCCTCGCCATTTTTAGGTGAGCCCGTATTTGGCCAAGCCGCTGCTATTAGTGGTAACACCATTGTTATTTGTGATGGCGTTAAAACACAAGCTAATCCTGATTCGCGTCGCTCGTTTGCAGGTGTAGCACAGTGCTTAAAAGGCACAATAGATTCAACTAACCCACAAAAAATAGATTGGCGTACCTTGCCACATCCAACAGGCACTGCTCACTACCGAATGGCAGCCACCAGCTATAATGGCAATATTTATATGATGGCAGGCTCTAATAACCCATATAACTACAGCGCAATAGGTTACGACGGCAAACCTGCACCAGCAAGTGACCATGTTTGGCGCTTTAGTATCGAAAAAAACAAATGGCAGATTTTATCCCCAGTTGAAGTAAAGAGCATGGATCATCGTGGCTTACTTGAGCACAGTGGGGTTTTATATCGAATTGGCGGCATAGATAATAATCAGCAAGTAAGCGCTAACGTGCTCGGTTACGAGGTTGAAAAGTGAACACTCTTTACATTACAGGAGCGGGAGTCAGCGCAGCCAGTGGTATTCCCACCTTTAGAGGGGAGGATGGTTATTGGACCATTGGCAGTAAAAATTATACGCCTATGGAAATGGCAACGCGCGCAATGTACCAAAACGCCCCAAAAGAGTTTTTAGCATGGTATTACCATCGCTTTGCAACGTATCGCAACCATGGCCCAAACGACGTACA
This sequence comes from Pseudoalteromonas sp. SR43-5, assembly GCF_014163835.1. Classification (NCBI taxonomy): domain Bacteria; kingdom Pseudomonadati; phylum Pseudomonadota; class Gammaproteobacteria; order Alteromonadales; family Pseudoalteromonadaceae; genus Pseudoalteromonas; species Pseudoalteromonas sp. SR43-5. The sequence continues at coordinate 18,752 of NZ_JACJEA010000047.1, read as the reverse complement.
CCATTGGCTAAGTGACAAAAACCTAATTACTCAAAACATAGATGGGCTTGATGGCAAAGCGGGTAACAAAAATTACATAGCGATACACGGCAGGCTTGATCAAATGACCTTATTTCATGAGCAAGGTGAGCCTGTCACGCCACTTGCCACCCCGTGGGATAGCGTAGACGAAAACTGCCTGCAAGAGTCTCTTTTTGAGCTATTTAATATTCAAAACCAAACGCCTGAGCTAAACCATTCATTTAAGCCCTTTGTTTTATTATTTGACGAATACTACACCGAGCTTTACAGAATAACACAAGCACAACAGCGTATGTTCAACGCCGATAAAATTGTATTTATGGGCACTTCGTTTAGCGTCAATATTACGCAAATGGCAATTGAAATAGCCCGAAATTACGACATTCCTGTTGAAGTGGTTGACCCTGAACCTGCACATATTTTGCACGCTAACGTCACATATAAAAAAATGAATGCATTAGATTACATTCAATCTAATTAATAAGTGCTATATTTTAAAGGGGTTGGTAATGTTTTCTTAAATATTAAAATCTCTTTATATAATATTAACGAGTCAAAAATGTTATTATTATCCTGATTATAACAATACTAAAGAGATCTGAATGAGCGACTTAACTGCAATAGCAAACTTGTCCCTTTTACTTGTAGAGCCTTCAGAGGTTCAGCAAAAAATAATAATAAAATCGCTTTTAGAAAGTGGTGTAAAACAAGTTGAAACTGCATCTACACAAACACAAGCGCTTAGCTTATTAGCAAGTTATCACCCTGATCTAGTTATAAGCTCTATGTATTTATCTGACGGGACAGCCGACTCACTATTGCAAGAAATAAGATCAAACCCTATCACCGAGCATCAACCTTTTATGCTTATATCGAGCGAGCGTAATAAAAAATACCTTGAGCAATTACGCCAATCGGGTGTGCTGGCTATTTTGCCTAAGCCTTTTAGCGCAAAAGCCATTACCCGCGCACTCAAAGCAACCCTCGATATCATAAGCGAAGAAGAAGTAGAACTTGATCATTTTGACGTAACGTTGCTGCGAGTTTTAGTGGTAGACGACAGCCGCTTTGCGCGTAAACACATAATACGTGTACTTGCAGGGATGGGAATACCTGCACCAATAGAAGCTGAAAACGGTAAAGAAGCTATTGAGCACTTGAATAACCAACCGTTTGACTTAATAGTAACCGACTACAACATGCCAGAAATGGACGGGCGAGAACTAACAGAAGCCGTTAGAAGCTCAAATAGCTACTCACATATTCCTATTTTAATGGTGAGCTCAGAGGCAAACGACACTCACCTAGCTAATATTGCTCAAGCGGGAGTTGATGCTATTTGTGATAAACCGTTTGAACCGGCCACAGTGCGAGAATTATTGTTTAAAATAATGTCTTAAAAGTAAGTACAAGCGTAGGACGGTTATTATTTGGCCTACGCTCATCTTTAAAATACATTTACTATTACAGTTTTCCTAATCTATAAATGAGTAATGCCGTTTTTTTAATGTTTTTATCAAGGCTGGTTAAATCGGCTGTTTCGTTTTTAGTGTGCGCACCGCTGCCCATCAAGCCTAAACCATCAAGTGCCATATCAACATGGTTTGCCGCAAACGAAATATCAGCCGCACCTGCATTGCGTGGATTGGCGGCTACTACTTTGTTGAAGCCTAAGTCGTGGCTTGCGTCGCTGTATAATTCTAATAGCTTTTTATTGCCATCAGTTAATGCCATTGGCGGATAACCATCTTCAAAAATAAGCTCTGCTTTACTGCCATCTAAGTTTTTAGCCACAATTTGTAGCATAACCCTTTTAGCGCTTTCTACCTGCTTTGGCGAAAGTGCGCGTAAATCACCTGCAACATGCACGGTTTGTGCAATTACATTGCTTTTACCAAACGCCGTTGCTGACGAGTTAGCACTGTCGTAGTCGGCATTGGTACCGCCCACAATAAGCCCTGGGTTAAATGTTAAATTAGGTTGCGTGGCAAGTTGCTCTCTAAAATCATTTAAAATGCGTGATGCTTCGTAAATAGCGCCATAACCAACGCTGTCGCTAAATATTTGCGACGAATGCGCTGCATTTGCCGTTACATTTAGCGTCCAGCCGGTATAACCACGGCGCGCCGCCATAGCTGTTTTTATATTGTTATCGCCATTTTCATAGCCAAGCGCTACGTCAGCCCAAATTGCTGCATCAACAATAGCTTGTTTAGATAAGCTAAGTGGGCGACCGCTGCTTTCTTCATCGCCAGTCAGCAATACTTTTATGCTTACATTTTCGAGTAAATTAAGGGCTTGTAAGCTTTTAAGTGCGGTAATTATTATCGTGTTACCGCCTTTCATATCGGCAACGCCTGGGCCACTGGCTGTATCGGCATCAAGTTGTTTGTAGGTAGTAAAGTTATCGTTTTTGGCAAATACCGTATCTAGATGGCCGATCATCAGTATTTTTATTGCATCGGGGTTTTTACTCTCATGGGTTGCCAGTACATGTCCTGCGCGGTTAAACGCACTGCCATCCAGCCATTCTACTTTAAAACCAATGGCCTTAAGTTGCTCGCTTGTCAGCGCGCCTACTTTTTTTACACCTTCAATATTAAGCGATCCGCTATTAGTATTTACGGCTTGCTCTATTTCTTTAAGTGCTTGGGGAATATTTTTATCGACCTGTTTTACTATTTCACGCTCATTTTTATCAAGCGCCGCATGGCTTGTAAGTGGTAGGGTACTAGCAAGTGTAAGGATAAGTGCATGGCTAAATTTTAAAAATGACATAACAGCATAATAAGTGAGAAATAAGAATATTTAATATGAATTAAAAATACAGAGGATTCAATAGAAGTAGATTGTGATTTTTAACTAATTTTATAAGCAATAACGAGTTACAAGTTTAAGGGTCAAAGGGTGAACGTGTTATTAGTTTAAACACAGGTACTTAAAATATAATCTTTTAATTAATAATCAAGCTGCATAACTAAACAGTAATTTGTCTGATATTACTGAACTCCACCATTTTGGGGTTTTGCTGCATTTAGGAAAGGTAAGGCGAAGCTAACTAACTGTTTACAGTTGTTTATTTTATAGCTAGGATAAAGTCATTGTAATATAAGGACATTTGCCGGTTTGTAAAGCGACAAATGTCGTAGACTAAATTGTTAGTTGCCAAAAGGAATTGAGTATATGGAAATATTTCACGCCACAATAGAAGATGCAGAATGTTTACTAGAACTTCAGCGCGTAGCTTATCAATCAGAAGCTGAACTGCATAATGACTTTAATATCCCGCCTTTAACTCAAACGCTTGATGAACTGAAAGCAGACTTTGAGAAGAAAATCATTTTGAAAGTTGTTGATAACGGTAAGTTATTGGCAAGCGGTCAAGCTCGCTTAGAAGCTGGTAGTTGTCATATTGGACGCATGGCGGTATGGCCTGAACTGCATGGCCAGGGTGTTGGCTCTAAGTTGCTTTCTTCACTTGAAACTGTATTTCCAGAAGCTAATCGTGTCGAGCTTTTTACAGGGGAGTTTAGTGCTTCTAATTTAGCGATGTATAAACGCCGTGGTTATTCTGAGTTTAAAACGGCAAAGCTGGGTAAAACGAGAGTTGTATTCTTAGAACGCAATCTAAAAAGCAGCTAACAAGCTTTTATTAATGCTGAATATTTTCCCTTCATTCTATCTAGCCGGTATTTAGAATTAACAACCATCAGGTTTAATACCATTAGCATTAAACCTGACAGCTCAAACTCAACCAATCAACGTTAATTAGTCGGCATTAAATAAATCTCACGTACGCTGTTGCGCTGGTTTGCTTCAATAGCAAACAGTACAGCGTCGGCTACATCTTGTGGGTCGAGTTTGTCGGGTTTAGCTTCATCAAAAAATGGGGTGTTTACCATGCCTGGTGCTATGGTTGTGCAGCGGCCATTCCATTCGCTCATTTCCTCAGCTAAGTTTTGTCCAAAGCCATAAGCAAACCATTTAGTTGCACCGTAAATAGAGCCACCAATTGGCTTACGGCCAGCGGCAGAGCTGGTTAATATAAAGTGACCTTTATTTTGGCGTAAATGCGGCAGTGTTAGTTTTGCAGTCCATAGCAGCGCTTTAATGTTTATGTCGATCATGGTTGACCACTCATCTGGGTCACCTTTTTCGGTGCCAGCGGTTGAAACACCCATGCCTGCGTTAGCAAAGGCTACATCCAATCGGCCAAACTTTTCAATGCCTTTTGTTACTACGTTTTCAAGTGCGGTAAAGTCTGTGGCATCTGCAGCTACGCTAAGTGCGTTATTTGAGCCTAATGATTCAACTAATTTAGTTAATTTGTCTTCGCTTCTGGCGGTTAAAATGACTTTGTGGCCATTGTTAACCAGCGTTTTTGCGGTTGCTTCGCCAATACCGCTTGAAGCACCTGTAATGAGGACTATTTTTTCTTTCGCCATGATTATTTCTCCTATGTTTACATATTCAAAATTATGAGAATAGTTTTACTAATGAGTGGGTCTTAAATGTATTTCTCTGATGTTATTACGCTGATTTGCCTCAATGGCAAATAGCACAGCATCGGCAACATCTTGCGGGTATAACTTGTCAGGTCTTGCTTCATCAGTAAAAGGGGTATTTACAGCGCCAGGGGTGATGGTTGTACAACGCCCATCCCATTCACTAATTTCTTGTGCTAGATTTTGAGAAAAACCATAAGTAAACCATTTGCTTGCACCGTATATAGAGCCTTTAACAGCTCTGCGACCAGTTGCTGAGCTAGTAATAATAAAGTGTCCTTTGCTTTGGCGTAAATGCGGCATTGTTAGTTTTGCAGTCCACAGTAGGGCTTTAATGTTTATGTCGATCATGGTTGACCACTCATTGGGGTCGCCTTCTTCAACCCCTAAAGTGTCTAGCCCTTTACCTGCATTAGCAAAGGCAACATCTAAACGACCAAATTTTTCAATGCCTTTAGCAACTACGTTTTCAAGCGCGGTAAAGTCGGTTGCATCTGCGGCTACGCTAATGGCGTTATCTGAGCCCAATGACTCGACTAATTCAGTTAATTTATCTTCGCGTCTAGCGGTAAGTATTACTTTATGACCATTGTTAACCAGCATTTTTGCGGTTGCTTCGCCAATACCACTTGAAGCGCCGGTTATGAGTACAATTTTCTCTTTTCCCATAGATAACCTCTTTTGTGAACCTTGAAAGCTTAAAATAACCATACCAATAAACGATTAACCTATATTGAATAGGCGCTATAAATTAGCCGTAAATAGGTGGGCTCTACGTATCAAAAACCATAGTTTTAACGGTATTTTTAAAGTTGAAATAAGTGATTAAAAAAGATAGGTTTAAATTTTTTATTCTATATACTCGCGCCACTTCTTTTGAAGTCGGTTTTATTAGATTTAACCATTATTTTGCTGAGTGTCAGCAATATTTATCGGAACAAACATGAAAGATAAACTTTTAGCGTTTTGGCAAAGCCATTCAGAAACAATCATCACTTTAGGGTACAAAGTGGTTTTAGCGTTGGTGATTTTAGTTGCGAGTGCCTTAATTGCACGCTCGGTTAAAAAAGCGATTAAAAACTCTAAATCGCCATTAAAAAGGGTAGATAGTACGCTACTCCCGCTTTTATCGAGTATTGCTGGTTATTTAGTTTATATAATTGGCGGGCTATTTATTTTAGATATTTTTGGCGTAAACACGGCCAGTTTAATTGCGCTAATGGGTGCTGCTGGTTTAGCGATTGGTTTAGCCCTTAAAAATACGCTGAGCAATATTGCTGCGGGTATTATGCTGTTAATACTTAGACCTTTTAAAATAGGCGATTTTGTTGATGCCAGTGGCACACTAGGTACTGTGAGTGAAATAAACCTATTTACCACTATTTTTAAAACCACCGACGGTCTTTATATAGCATCGCCTAACGGCAAAGTGTGGGGTGGCAATATTAAAAACTTTACCCGTAATGGTAAAAGACGAATGGACATAGTGGTGGGGATTTCGTATGCCGACTCTATTGACGTTGGCTTAAATGTACTCAAAGAATTAGCGGCATCAGAGAGCCGGTTACTCGCAGAGCCTGCACCTAAAGTAATGGTGACATCAATAGGCGAAAGCGCAGTGAACATTCAATTACGTGCGTGGGCTGTTAATGGTGATTATTGGCAAACTGTGTGGGATTTAAATAAACGTGTTAAAGAAGCAATTGAAGATGCTGGGCTGAGTATTCCGTTTCCGCAGCGTACGCTGCATATATCTGAGTCTATGGCATCGGCCATAACTGTTAACAAAGATACTTAAATATGTATTAACATAAACACAAATAAAAATAGCGAGTCTTGGCTCGCTATTTTTGTATTCGTCTTTGTGTAGGCTGAGGTATTAACCTTCTAATTGAAAGTCGTACACTGAACCTAAATTAAGTAATTGCGTTAGCTCATCAAGTGCTTGGTAGCTTTCGGTGAGTAGGGCTGAGTCTGCAAAGTCACTTGCGCCTAATTTGTCGCGGTAGTTACGTTTTGCCCAGTCACACAGTTGTGTGTATTTAGTATCAGTTAAAATAACCTCTGGGTTTACTGCTGCAAGTTCTTGTTCGTTAAGGGCTACACGTAAACGCAAGCAAGCTGGGCCGCCGCCATTTTGCATACTTTGGCGTAAATCAAAAAACTGTACTTGGTTTACTGGGTTATCAGCCATGATCATTTCTTCAATGTAGGCGTTAACTGCGCTGTTGCGTTTACACTCTTGTGGTGCCACTAACAGCATTGAACCATCTTCAAGGCTCACTAGCTGGCTGTTAAATAAATAGCTACTTACAGCGTCGGTAATGCTTACTTTATCGGTAGGTACTTCAATAATGTAAAATTCTTTATTGCCCACATACGCTTCGCGAATATCTTGCAGTGCCAAAGCTTGGTTTAAAAATGCTTGCTGGTGGCACAGTAATACATTGGCGTTACCTACTGCAATTACATCGTTATGAAACACGCCTTGGTCTATTACGTCTGGATTTTGCTGTAGTAAAATTTGGCTTGAATCTTTTAAGTTATGTAAGCGACAAATTGCTTCTGAGGCTTCGAGTGTTTGCCTTGCAGGAAATTTAGCTGGTTTTGGTAATTGACTATTAAACGCGCTGGCACCAAATACAAACATTTCAAGGCCTTGCTCGCCGTGGCTGTCACAAAAACGAGTATGGTTTGCTGCACCTTCGTCGCCAAAAAAGCCTTGGTCGGGTAAATGGGTATGATGCGCAAAGTATTTGTCGTTATTAAACATCGCTTTTAATAAGCGCGTAGTGGTTGCAGGCTCTAATGAACGATGAAACTTATTATTTAAATTAGCTGAAGTAAAATGTACTTTGCCGTCGGTTGTATCAGGAGATGGCGATACCGTAGCTGCATTTGCTGTCCACATTGCTGACGCTGAATAACACGCGCGTAATAAAATAGGATCTGCTTTAAATGCTTTGTGAATTACTTGTGCATCATTACCGGTAAAGCCTAAGCGGCGCAGTACGTTTAAGTCGGGGCGCGCATGAGGGGCAAATACACCTTGAGTTAGGCCTTTGTCGTGCATGGCTTTCATTTTTTCAAGGCCTTGAAGCACAGCCTCTTGAGGATTTGAAAAGCTTGCTGCGTTATTTAACGAGGCAACATTACCATACGATAAACCAGCGTAGTTGTGAGTAGGGCCAACTAAGCCATCAAAATTAACTTCCAAAGCGTGCATACACGTTCCAACTAAAAATTTTCAATAGGATGCAACAATACAACGCAATAGGGCTGCTTGCAAAGTTATAAACGCAGTGTTTTTACTAATTTTTTCGATGTTTTTAAATGTGGAGTTTATTACAAGGGGGTTGTTTTAATATTGAACGATTAATTTGAAGTTTAAATAAAATGTACACATAAATTTCATAGTGTGCAAAAGCTTAGCCTAAAGTAGGTTTATACATTTAAGCTTTATGCCAAGCCTTTACACAATACGATGTTACTTAACATAGACGCGCTCTTTATCAGCGGTGGTATGGGTATTTGTTGGATCATTAACTTGCCAAACGCTAATATCTAAACGCCATAAAAGGTAAAGGGTATGGTATAAGTTGAACATGGTTTTTCCTTGGTATTTTCACTGAACACATCAGTTTATTGGAAGAAGTATGCCAACATTAACTTGAATATTTTATGAATAGAAATCAGGTATTTAGTATTTAAGTGTAAATACGTACTAAAGGATTAGCACCAAAGCGGTGAAGTATTTTTAAAATATGCACCAGTGTGGTGTGTTTTTAACAAAAAGCCCTGCAACTATTAGGTCACTTAAATGTGCAAGGCTTTTTAAAAAATACAGTCACTCAAAAAGCAAATTAGCGGCCTACTTTTCCTTTTACTAAAGGCTCGAACGACATTACTTTAAACTTACCGTGGCTTTGATTTTTGCCATTATTAAGTACAGGCGAATTATGTAAGTCGTCAACGGTAAAGTATATTTTATGATCGGGTCCGTAGCTAAAGCCATCAGGCCAGCTCAAACGTTCGTCTTTAAATAATACTTCGTAGTCGCCAGTGGGTTTAACTACGCCAATTGCGCCATTGGTTATGTCGGTTACATATATGTTACCGCCGCCATCAACAATAATACCATCTGAAATTGGCTTAGTGCCGTAACGCGTAACTTTGTCTTCAAGCGCTTTAGCCGAAAGGCTCTCGTTATTTATATCGCTGGTGGCAATGCGGTAAACCGACGTACCCGACATTGAGCCAAAGTAAAGCCAGTCTTCGTTAGGGTCAAGCGTAATAGGGTTAACACCTAAGCGGGCTGGTTGTCCGCCAAGGCTCATTGTGCGCCCATCAATAACCATATCGATATTTTCGGCGGTGGTGTAATGGCTATTTTGTAACACTCTGCGTGCGACACCTGTTTTAAGGTTTACCGTAATAATAGCGGCTTGGCTGCCTTGGGCTGTGTCGGCAATGTATACAACGCCATGTTTATTATCGATGACTAAATCGTTTAAAAACGAGGTGTCGGTAATGGTCGGTTTAGCCAGATAAATAATTTTATGTAGTTGCTCTTTGTTTGTATCCCAGCCTACTAAGCGCCCAGCGTGATCGGGCCCTGAAGTGTCGAGCATCCATAATACACCATCGCTTGATACGTTTATGCCAAGTACGTCGTAAAAACCTTTACCGTTATTGTACGCGTATGCCCACTCTTCATTAGGGTAGGGCTTAGTTGTACCATCGCTTAAAAGCTCCATAATTTTTTGCTTTTGGCCAAAAAAGCCATGCACAGATAAAAACTTTCTGCCCGATGGGGTAATAGCAATGTTGCCCGGAGGGTGCTGCGCATCAAAGGTGGCTACTGTTTTTAAATCAGCATTTTGGCCAGCGGTGTTAGCAGTTACAGCGTTGCTACCTAAAAGTGCCGTGCTACACGCCGCTGCTAATAGTAGTTTTTTAATATGAGTCATTTTTAAAACCTTTTAAAACACGTTTATTGTTTAAAAATTAAGAGCCTAATCGGCTAAGTCGTTTACTACTAAATCGAGCAGCTGCATTAACTGCTGTGCTTGTGTTGCATCTACACTATCAAATTTACATAGAATATTTTTAGGAATATCGGCTGCTTTTAACTTAAGCGATTGGCCATGCTGGGTTAGCTGCACTAGGCGTTTGCGTTTGTCGTGCTCATCTTTAATAACAGCCAGTAATGATTTGTCGCTCATTTTTTTGAGTATTTGGGTCATTGCACCGCCATCTATCGCGGTTTTATCTATTAGCTCTGCAATTGTTATTTCGTCTTGCTCCCACAGCGCCATCATTACTACGTATTGCGGATAAGTTAAATTTAGTTCACTTAAAGGCTCGCGATACGCACGCGCAATGCTGTTAGATGCCATGTATAACCGATGACATAACTGATTCTTTAACTTTAATTGCTCAAACGACATAACTTTATCCTTTATTTCGATACATGGCATTTTAATTTGCATGCAAAGTATTTGCAATCTCTAATTACTTGTTCTATTATTTTGCACACAAACTAAATTGATTGATATTTTTAAACTTTGGAGTTCATTATGAATGTATTACAAAACGTAGCTTACACAGCAAAAGCAACTGCAACTGGCGGCCGTGAAGGCGTAGCTAAATCTGATGATGGTCGTTTAGATGTAAATTTATCAACACCTAAAGGTTTAGGCGGAGACGACGGACAAGGCACTAACCCAGAGCAATTATTTGCCGCAGGTTATGCAGCATGTTTTATTGGCGCACTTAAATTTGTTGCAGGTAGCGAAAAAATAGAATTACCAAGCGACACGCATATTAACTCACAAGTGTCTATTGGCGCGATTGAAGGCGGTTTTGGGATTGCGGTAAAACTTGCTGTATCACTTGGTGATATGGATAAAGCTGCAGCGCAGGAGCTTGTAGATAAAGCGCACCAAGTATGTCCATATTCAAACGCAACACGTGGCAATATTGAAGTAGAGCTTTCAGTTATTTAATTAATTGCTAAGTTAACTAATACTGTAATAGCCCAGTGGTTTTGCCACTGGGCTTTTTTGTGCGTGGAGTTTAATAAAAATGAGTCGTTAAATAAACATACAAAAAATCATATATTCACTATTCCATATATTCTGTTTTTGTTTTATTGTATGTGCAATAAAACTGCGAGGACAATATGGAACAATTCAACCCACTTCAATTTTATAAATGCCTAGCGGACGATACGCGTTTAAAAGCAATGCTGCTCATTAGCCATCAAGAAGAGCTATGTGTATGCGAACTGGTTACTGCACTTGAGCTAAGCCAGCCTAAAGTGTCTCGCCATTTAGCGCAGTTAAGACAATGCGGATTGTTGAGCGACCGTAAACAAAATCAATGGGTTTATTACAGTATTAATAAAGCCCTACCAGAGTGGGCTAAAAATGTATTAACGCAAACGCTTACTGCTAACCCTTCATTTTATGAAAACGATTTAACGCGCTTAAATGTTATGGGTAATCGCCCTGAACGTATTACTAGCTGCTGTAACTAACTTATTAAAGGTATTTAATTATGACTATTAAAGTAGGTATTAACGGTTTTGGCCGTATGGGACGTTTAACTCTGCGTGCAGCAGTTGATTGGCCAGAAATAGAGTTTATTAAAGTAAATGATGTAGCGGGCGATGCTAAAACCCACGCACATTTAATTGAGTTTGACTCAGTACACGGGCGCTTAGCACAACAGGTTTCTAGTGATGATAATAGCTTTAGTGTGGGTAAGCATACGATTGCAGTTACCAACAACAAAGCCATAAACGAAACTGATTGGTCTGATTGCGATGTAGTAATAGAAGCCAGCGGTAAAATGAAAACCACAGAGCTGTTAAATCAATATTTAGCGCAAGGTGTTAAGCGTGTTGTGGTAACCGCACCTGTAAAAGAAGACGGTATTTTAAATGTAGTAGTGGGTGTAAACGATGATCTTTATAACCCAAGTGAGCATAAAATTGTTACAGCCGCCTCGTGTACTACTAACTGTTTAGCGCCAATAGTAAAAGTACTGCAAGAAAAAGTGGGCATTAAACACGGCTCAATGACTACTATTCACGACATTACTAATACTCAAACGATTATTGATGCCCCTCATAAAGATTTACGACGTGCGCGTTCATGCGGTACAAGTTTAATTCCTACTACAACCGGTAGTGCAACGGCTATTACGCATATTTTTCCTGAGCTTAAAGGTAAATTAAACGGCCATGCCGTGCGCGTACCTCTTACTAACGCATCAATTACTGATTGTGTTTTTGAGCTCGAGCGAGGTGTTACACAAGACGAAGTAAACACGTGGTTTAAAGACGCTGCAAATAACGAGCTACAAGGTATTTTAGGCTACGAAGAAAAGCCGCTTGTATCTATAGATTACAAAACAGATCCGCGCAGCTGCACTATTGATGCGCTTTCAACCATGGTAATTAACAACACTCAACTTAAACTATACGCTTGGTACGATAACGAGTGGGGTTATGCAAACCGTACTGCTGAGCTAATGCTTAAAGTTGCACAAAGTGATTTGGTTTAATCTCGTTTAAAAAGGTTTAACGCTATGTTTGCGCAGTTGGCTAACTTACCGAGCTCTATAAAACAATATTTAATAATTACTGGTAACTATTGGGCATTTACTTTAACTGATGGTGCGCTACGCATGTTGGTGGTGCTGTATTTTCATCAGTTAGGTTATGGCGCATTTGCGATAGCCATGTTGTTTTTGTTTTATGAAATATTTGGGGTGATCACCAATTTAGTAGGTGGTTGGCTTGGCGCGCATTTAGGGTTGAACAAAACCATGAATGTAGGGCTTGGGCTACAACTTGTCGCTTTAGCCATGCTTTGCGTGCCAGGGGATTGGCTAACCGTTGCCTATGTTATGGCAGCGCAAGCACTGAGTGGCATAGCAAAAGACTTAAATAAAATGAGTGCAAAGAGCGCCATTAAGTATTTAGTACCACAAGACGATGCAGGGCAAAGCCAATTATATAAATGGATTGCCATACTTACCGGCTCTAAAAATGCTTTAAAAGGAGTGGGCTTTTTTTTAGGCGGCTTATTACTAACTGTATTTGGTTTTGTGGGGGCATTAATAAGTCTAATTATTTTACTTAGTGTTGCGTGGGTTATTAGTTTAATTTTTTTAAAAGGCGATATTGGTAAAGCTAAAAACAAACCTAAGTTTAAAGAATTATTTTCTAAATCGCGGGCAATTAACTTACTTAGCGCAGCGCGTTTATGCTTGTTTGCAGCGCGCGATATATGGTTTGTAGTTGCACTACCTGTTTACTTAGCCGCTCAGTTTAACTGGGATCATTGGTGGGTCAGCGGTTTTATGGCTTCGTGGGTAATTGCTTATGGGCTGGTGCAATCGCAAGCACCGCGAATAACTGGGCAAGGTGATTCAACTTCACATTCGGTCAAAAAAGCATACTGGTGGGTTGCTTTATTAAGTGGTGTAACTGGCATTTTGGCGTTGTTGATACAATTGGATATAGCGGTACATTTTACGCTTGTAATAGGCTTACTTATTTTTGGTGGAGTATTTGCTGTAAATTCATCGCTGCATAGTTACTTAATAGTAAGTTTTGCTAAAAATGATGGGGTGTCACTAGACGTTGGCTTTTATTATATGGCCAATGCGATAGGGCGTTTGCTTGGTACGGTGCTTTCTGGTTGGGTTTTTCAAGTATATGGGCTTAGTGCGTGTTTATGGGTAAGTGTGTGTTTATTAGTTTTAGCCGCAATTACAACAGCACGGTTAGCTAAACTTTAAAAAACCCAACGTATTGTATTAAATTCAATTTGTTTAACGATATTCATAGCTTCGTTGGTTAGATCTACTAAACTGTATCAGTAGTTTTAATTTAAAGGGTGTAATGAATGCGAGAAATATCGTTAGCAAAAAAGTTACTCTGGCTTAGTGTCGGTAGTATATTTATAACTGTACTAGTGTTATCAGGCGTTTTGTGGTGGCAGTTATCATCAAGTAATAAGCAGTTAGCGACTAAATCTGAAGAGTACATTACTGTAGAAGTAGAAGAAAAGCTTAATGCTCATGCAGCTGGATACGGAGAAAAAATTGCAGGCTTTATTAATGAAGCTTACCGCATTCCTTATTCATTAGCGGCTTTATTAGGTGACGCAGCCAAAAGCGAAACCCTGAGCCGCGATACAGTAGTAAGTATTAACCGCTCGATGTTAGAGCAAAATACTCTGCTTTCTTCTATATATTCGCAATTTGAGCCTAATGCTTTTGATGGGCAAGATTCGAGCTTTAAACAAGGTTACAAACATTCGGTTAATGGTAATGGCACCTTAGAGGTGTATATTACTCGCGACCAAAACGGCGTAATTGAACAGCAAAAAGTAGCTAATGCTGCCGATAAATATATTACCTCTTTAAATGAATTTGGTATTCGTGAAGCGCATTGGTATTTGTGTGCAAAAGACACGCTTAAGCCTTGTATTATGGAACCGTATTTATACGAAATCCCATCGGGCGACTCAGTAATGCTAACTTCGTTAACTGTGCCTATTTTAAAGTCAGGTCAGTTTATTGGTTTAGCTGGCGTTGATTTAACGCTCCCAACTTTTCAGGGCTTAACCGAAAAGCTGTCGAGCGAGCTTTACAACGGCCAAGCAAAAGTAACATTTTTAAGTGATATAGGTTTAATTGTAGGCAGCAGTCACTATAAATCTAAATTAGGCCGCCCATTTAAAGAAGCGGTTAGTAGCAACACTTACAGTGAGCTGGTTAAATTTAAAGGCCAACATGGTCTCTTTAAAACGCCTAGCGAGTATTTAGTTAACTACCCAATTAATATAAAACTAGCTAACACTCAGTGGTCATTAATCATAGAAGTACCTACAGAACTAGCACTTGCAGGGCCTGAAGCGCTAGAAAAAAACATGCAAGAGACAGCAACATCACTCAGATTTATTATTTTAATAACAGGCTTAGTAATTGCTGTGGTTGCTTTTGTTATTATGAAATTAGTAATAGCAGGTGTAATAGCGCCGCTACAACAAATTCAACAACGTGTAGATAACTTAGCAAGTTCTGAAGGCGATTTAACGCATACACTTCATGTTGAAACTCATGCAGAGCTCATTGCTTTAGCTGGTGGCTTTAATGCCTTTTTATCTAAGTTACGTATTTTAATTACAGAACTTAAAGATGTGTCTGATCAAACCAAGCAACAAGGTGAAATAGCGCAGCATATAGCTATTGATACTAAGCATAATGTTCAATCTCAATTTCAAGAAATTGAAAGTGTGGTAACGGCTATGAACGAAATGAGCGCAACAGCACTTGAAGTCGCCAGAGCATCAGAGCAATCAGCCCAACAAGCCGATGAAATAAATAGCTTGGTAGTGAGCAGTGAGTCGAGCTTATCTTCAGCGATGACGCAAGTTAAAACGATGTCTGAAGAAATTAAAGAAGCTAACCAAGCCGTTGAAAAAGTTGCTTCGCGTAGTAAAGATATTACGCAAATATTAGATGTAATTCGTACTATTTCAGAACAAACAAATTTACTTGCACTTAACGCTGCTATTGAAGCTGCGCGCGCTGGTGAACATGGACGCGGCTTTGCCGTTGTTGCCGATGAAGTACGTGCACTTGCTTCTAAAACGCGTTCATCAACAGACGACATAAGCCAGCTAATTGATAGTTTATTATCTGAAGTAGGTAACGCATCTACCGTTATTGAAAAAGGCGTAGTACGTGCACAAAATGCCGTTGATGAAACATCAGTAGCTTTTGATGCTCTGCACAGTGTTGTTGTTAAAGTTGATGAAATAACCAATCAAATTACACATATTGCAACTGCTGCTGAAGAGCAAAGTTTAGTAACTGAAGAAATAAACCGTAATTTAACGCTTATATCTGATGCCGCATCGCAACTTGCTGACTTATCTACACAAGCAGGGGATAGCAGCGAAGCGCTTAATGCACTCGTTGCCCAGCAAGATAATGAACTTAATAAGCTTAAAACGTAACTTACAAATTAAGTTTTAAGCACAAAAAAAATGGCCAGTTAATACTGGCCATTTTTATTTAGTAGAATAAATGTAACTTGTTGAGAATGCTCGATAACTGCTATTTATAACTTTTTAATCAACATAAACATTTGGTTGATCATTGGCTCAGCAAATTGCTCTACATTAGGACGATTAAAATAACCGCGTAAACCTGTAAATTGCACTTGAAAAAAGCGCGCATATTCAACAGCGGTCAACGTGTTACTTAACTCACCTTTGTTTATTGCTTGGTTAAATAATTGCGTTAAATAAGCTTCAAATTGAGCCGTTAAATCTAAGCTTAGCTCATACAGGTTTGAATCTTTTTCTGCAAACTCGCTGTTTGCTTTAACTAGCATACAAATAGCGCTTGGGCTGCAATCTTTTGTTTTAATTACCACGTTTTCAACAAACGCACGTAATCCACCAAGTACTGTATCGGCACTTGATAAAAACCCTTCTATTTGGGTTTTCATTTGTACGGTGTAATCTTTCAGCGATTCGCAGTATAGGCCTTCTTTAGAGCCAAACGCAGAGTAAATACTACCTGGGCGCATATTAACGGCTTCTTGTAAGTCACGCGTTGAGGTTGCATGAAAACCTTTTTGCCAAAATAGCTGACTAGCAACGCGAACTACATTCTCGCGTTCAAATTTAACCTTATTAGCCATATCATTCTCAATCAATTTGAACATTTGCTCAATTTTAACTTGAACAGTCGCTCAAAATCAAATACTATGTGTCTCGAAGTTACTTAAAACTATTAATTATTAGGAGCTAACCATGGCCGAATTTACTTTATACACTCAAGAAAACGCACCAGAAGAAGCAAAACCGTTACTAGCTGATTCAGTAGCAGCATTTGGTATGCTTCCTAACTTACATGCAGTAATGGCTGAAGCACCAACATTACTTAAAGGTTACCAAGTACTGCATGAGTTGTTTCAAAAAACATCATTCAATGCAGAAGAGCTAACAGTAGTATGGCAATCAATTAACGTAGAGCACGACTGTCATTACTGTGTACCTGCTCACAGTGGTATTGCAGCGGCAATGAAGGTTGATCAAGGTATTGTTGACGCACTTGTTAACAAAACACCACTTGAAAACCCTAAGCTAGAAACTCTTCGTGAAACTACACTTGCAATGACACGTGAACGTGGCGTGATCAGCGATGAGCAAATCGAAAAATTCTTTGCCGCAGGTTACGCTAAGCAACAGCTACTTGAAATTATTGTAGGCTTGTCTCAAAAAGTAATGAGCAACTACACTAATCACCTTGCTGATACACCAGTAGACGCTGCATTTAAAAAATACGTAAAATAAATACGGTTTTATAAATGACAAAAGGCAGCCTAGGCTGCCTTTTTTGTACTTTTAAATCACAGCTATTTAAATTTAACCGTTTTTATACTGCGTGTATAAATACGTTGTTCGGGCTTTGTCCACTCACCCTTTTTTAAATAAGAGGTCGATACAATAAATTTATCGTCCTTTAGTTCACTCATCGATTTAACCTTTGTAATACCATCTTGGCTACCAGTTACATCTTCATAAGCTACAAATTGAGTGGGGCTGAGGACTTTCATAGTCCCTTTTGTATAAAACCCTGCTGTTGTGAAATAGTAAAATACCAAAGACTCTTTTTTACTGTCGTAAAAAATCATCGACTCGCCGCCATACTCACCTTCATTAATAGAGTGCTTGGTATGTATCGCTTTACCGTTTAAAGCACGCTCCCAACGGCCAACATCTTGTATTTTTTTAGCACCTTCAGATACTTTAAAGTCAGCCTGCCAAGTTCCTAAATAGGGCTTAAATACGGCAAGTTCTTTATCAAGGTTGGTGGATGTATCGGATGCATAGCTACTAAATGTTAATAAGCATAAGACTAAGAATATCGCTTTAAAATATGTCATAATTTGGCTCTTGTTTTTGTAATACCAATGCCAAGTATAGGCGATAATTAATTGATAAAGAAAATATTAATCACATTCTCATTACTTTATTTAGCCGCCATTTGGCAGGCTTACCTACTGCAATACTTACCTGTTTATATACCTATATATGTACCTGGTTATATAAGTGTATTAAGTGCTATCACTTTTTTAATGTACGCGTGGGATAAGCGACAAGCTAAGCGTTCTTCACATCAAAAAGTAAACCGCACGCCAGAGCGCACACTGCAACTACTCGCATTATTTGGAGGGTGGCCGGGGGCATTACTTGCTCAACAATTACTTCGCCATAAATCACAAAAGCGGCGTTTTATAGTGGTGTTGTGGTTATGTATTTTAATAAATGTTGGTAGTTATTTCGCAGTAGGATATTTGTGGCTTTATGAAGGATTTAATATGCCTTAGGCCAGTTATTAAATTAATCAGACTAAGGCATATACTAAAACGTACTGAGAAGTTTACTGAGCCGACTGGCTTGCTTCCATTGTATCGAGTTCAACAGTTAGGATTGTTTTTTTATCAACTGAAACCCATTTTCTGTAAGTAAGGTATCCTGCTTTGCTTACTTCAATATCGTATTTACCTTCTTTAAGCTCTATACCAGCTTTGTAAACAGGGTTGATATTCATAATACGAACGCGAGCATCAGCTGGGTTAGTAATAACTGTTAATGAAATTGGTGCGGCTACTTCGTTAATCTCTGCAATAGGTTCTACAACTACTTGCTCAGTTTCTTGAGCAGGAGGAGGTGTAGAACAACCGCTTAATAACAGTAAACCCAAAAGTGCGCTTAATTTTTTCATAGGTACTCCGTAAAATTATTTTAAATAATAAATGTTAAATGTCACGAAATATCATGGAGGAGTATTAATAAGTTGGGGTACCTAACTCGTCTTCCTTGACTTTCGTTTGTTTAAAAAACAAATTGGCGTACAGTTTAATATGTATCCAGCTCAGGTTCAATTATTGTTATTAATTTATAAAGTTTTAAATAAATTTAACGCTATGCTTATGCTGCTCATTTAAAGTAATAAAGTGGCTTCATCGCTATTATCGCGTTCAAAGTTTAAGTTGAACTGACCTTGACGAGTGATAGTAAAAATAGCGCGCTGCCAATCCTCAACTTCGTTTTTAATAGCATGGTCAAATAATGTTTTAAATAACTCAGTTATATTTTCAGATACAGCAATTGCATGCCGTGTTTT